>NZ_JACGMO010000137.1:0-20517 GCF_015354745.1 Micromonospora sp. S-DT3-3-22 | reverse complement strand
GTCGGCGGTCAGCTCCCGCATCACCCGACCGACCAGGGGAGCGGCCCGGTGATGGAGAGGCGGCGCGACACGCGTGCCGCGCCGCACACCAGCGCCCTGGTCGCCGCCGACGGGTCGGTCGACTCCGTGCTGCCCGGCGCGCCGGCCACCGGCGGGCGGGTCGGCTCCCGGGCCACCGCCGCCGCGTCCGTCGAGCCCGAGGAGGTCAGCCCGCAGGCGGTCCGGCCCCGGGTGGCCACCGTCGGCGCGAAGGCGTCCGCCCGGCGGCGGCAACCCGGTGACCTCATCTGCGGCGAGTGCGGCGAGGGCAACGCGCCGACCCGCCGCTTCTGTAGCCGGTGCGGTGACTCGCTGCGGACCGCCGAGGTGGTGCGTCGACGCTGGTGGCAGCGCCTGCTGCCGCGCCGTGGCCCCCGGGTCACCGCGGCCGGGACCCGCCCCGGCGCGCCCGGCGGCGGCCGAGCGGGTGGGGTCGGTGGCGTGCTGCACGCCGTCTACCAGCGGTCGAACGCGGTCGCCGCGGTGCTGCTCTTCGCGATCGGGGTGGCGTACCTGATCTATCCGCCGCTGCGGGAGCGGGTCAACGGGGCGGTCTCCGGGCCGGTGACCGGGGCGCGGGACTGGGTCGACCGGAAGATCAACCCCCGGTTCGTGGCGGTCCGGCCGGTGGAGGTGACCGGCGGCGCGTCGGTCCGCGACCACGGGCCGGAGCTGAGCGTCGACCAGTACCGCAACACGCACTGGCAGGTGCGCTGGGACCGGGAGAAGCCGCCGACGGTCACCCTGCGCTTCGCGGCGAAGGTCGACCTGGAGCGGCTGATCGTGACCGCCGGCACGGCCGAGGACTACACCGCGACCCACCGGCCGATGACCCTGCACCTGGTCTACTCCACCAACCGGTCGGACACCCTCACCGTCGAGGACACCGGGGAGCCCCAGACGTTGAGCCTCGACGAAGCCGACGGGGTCACCAGCGTGCAGATCCAGGTCACCGACGTGCACCGGGCCGAGAAGGGCACCGACGTCACGGTCAGCGAGTTCGAGTTCTTCGCCCGGGAGTGAGCGGTCGCCGGGCAGCGGGTGACGTCGGGGCACCGGGCTCCGGCGGCGGCACCCGACAACCACCACCACCGTCGGCCGACCGGCCCGACGGTCCCACGTCGGAGGTGTATCCGTGACAGAAGTCGCCATCGCCCTGAACACCACCGCGAACATGATCGGGTTCGCGCAGGGTCAGGCCAAGGGCCTGACGGACGGGGTGTTCCAGGTCAACGGGTTCAGCAACGCCGGGTTCCGGACCGAGGTGCCGCTGAACCAGCTGATCTCACCGGTGCCGATCGCCCACGGCCAGCTCGTCATGGTCCAGGGCGGCCAGTCCCGGCAGCACGTCTACTGGCTGCGCTACCTGCGGCGGGGCATCGGGGTCACCGACAAGAAGCGGGTCTGCGTGGAGCTGCTGGTGCGCTTCACGACCTTCGACTACGTACCGAAGGACGGTGAGGGTGGCCCGACCGCGCAGGAGCGGGCGATCCTGCGCGACTACCCGCTCTGGGGGATCACCGACCTGAGCGTGTCGCTGATGGCGACCGGCCGGGGGCGGAACCCGTTCAACAAGTTCAACGAGTCCGGCAGCCTGACCTTCGACGTGGCCGCCGTCAACGACGGCATGCCCCACCTGCGGATCAACTACCGGGTGCAGCACCAGGCGAAGAACCTCCTCGGCGCGCCCCTCGGGTTGAGCCACAACGACGTCGGCGCGTTCCTGGTGCACAGCAACGGCAGCTTCGAGATCAACCCGGGGGAGGGGCGGACCGAGAAGCACTTCCGGATCACCCCGCTCAGCGGCAGCGTGCACGACCGCCCGACCCGGGTCGTGCCGGACGACGAGGACGGCCAGCCGGTCACGACCGGCGTGCTCAGGGCCCAACGCATCGAGCTGGGTGGGATCGACCACGGGGGCCGGATGCTCGACCCGCACGAGCACAAGGGCATGAAGGTGATCGGCTTCGAGCGGATGGACGGCCCGAACACCGTCACCGTCCGCAACGACGGTCAACCGCCGGTGGTCGCCACGGCGGCGGACGACGAGGGGCACGAGGCGTCGCTGCGGCTGGAGTACGTCCGCGACGGCGCGGTGCTGGGCCGGAAGGTCCGCACCAAGATCAAAACGTTGCTGCTGCTGCGGTTCACCATGGTCCCGTACGTCACCGCGCCCGACAACGGCCACCGGCAGATCGTCTACGTGGGCGGGGTCCGCTACACCGCCTTCCGCAACGTCTCGTTGCAGGTGCTGGAGGTGGGGCGCGGCGATCCGGCGGTGGTCGGCGAGAAGGGCCGGCAGTACGACGTCGACGCGGTCAAGAACCGGCACCACGAGGAGTCGACGCTGTTCTTCGGGCCGTACGTCGAGGAGGTGCCGGGGCAGGTCGGGGTGCAGCTACGCATCGACTGGACGGCCGAGCACGCCGGCGCCGACGGGCGGAGCCGCCAGCACAGCAACAAGGGGCAGTTCCGCCTCGGGATCGACCCGTCCGGCAGCCCGGTGCTCCGCCTGCTCGACGCCGACAGCAACAAGTACTTCACGGTCACGGGCTGAGGGGGAGACGACCGATGAACTATCCGGAGACCTTCGACACCACCGGCCCGGCCGGCCTCGACGACGCGTACGCCTATCTGAGCTGGGCGGCGGTCAGCGCGCACGGCATCCTCGCCGAGCAGCCGGAGGCCGGCTGGGAGCTGGTGCCGGACCTGCTCGGGCAGGGCTGGGGCGACCCGGGGTGGTACCAGCGCAACGGTTGGCTGGCCGACTTCTACGACACCGTCTACCACCACGCCGGCGCCTTCCCGCCGGTGCAGATCTTCGCCGTCGACGAGATGGGTGAGCCGGCGACGGAGATGGCCCGGGTGATCGACTCGGTGACCCAGAACTGGATCGCCGCCGCGCACCAGGCCGCCGACCAGGACGGCTACGACCAGCACGACTACGACCAGGCCGGCTACGACCAGGCCGGGCAGGACTACGGCCAGCAGGAACACGACCAGCACGGCCAAGGCCAGCAGGGCTACGGGCAGGACGGCTACGACCAGGACGGCTACGGGCAGCAGGACCACGGGCCGGACGGGTCGGCGTACCCCACCGGGCAACCGGAACCGGCCGACCAGGTCGGGCCGGCCGACCAGGTCGGGCCGACGCCGGAGCCGCTTGCCGACCTCGACCCGGAGACCGCCCGGGAGGTGCTCGACCGGGTGGTCGACGACGAGGTGGACGACCTCTCCGTGGCCGACCAGCGGGTCCTGGCCACGGTGCTGACCGTCGAGAAGTTCCAGTACCTGGCCCGCGAGTACGACCTGGTGTGACCCGACCGGTGCCGGGCCGGGACCACGTCACCAGCGGTTCCCGGCCCGGCACCGGCGGGCCCGATGGACCGACCGGCCATCGTCGCGCCCGGGTCCCGTCGACCGGTCGAGCAGGGACGTCACCCCGTGACCAGCATCGAGTACGAGCCGGAGGAACTGTCCGGCAACCGGTTCGCCGTGACCGGCTTCCGGGACGCCGGCCTGCCGGTCGGGGAGTTCCTCGCCGACGAACTGTGGCCCGACGAGTTCGACGGCGCGGTGTGGCTGGACCGGGGCACCCGGACCCACCGGCACTGCTACTGGCTGCGCTACCGCTACCAGGGGCCGGGCGGTCGCAAGCTGGTCGCGGCGGAGTTCCTGGTCCGGTTCGGCACCTTCCCCTACCAGCCCCGCCCCGGCACCGACCGGTACTCGCCCCGTTCGGCGGCACCGCCGCCGGGCCTGTGGGGGATCGAGGACCTCAGCATCGCGCTGCGGGACACCGGTGCCGGCGGCCGGAATCCGTTCAACAAGTTCAACGACCCCGGCCACCTCGTCTTCGAGCCGACGATGGTGTCCGCCCCCGCCGCCGGCACCGGTGCCCCGGTGCCCGCGATCCGGATCGGGTACCGGGTCCGGCACGCGGAGAACCCGGTGCTCGGTCCGGCGGTCGCCCCGGGCCACGAGGAGACCGGGGCGCTGACCGTGCACAGCGACGGCGCGATCACGCTGGAACCGGCGTCCGGGCCGTCGTCGTGGCGGCTGGTCCCGGTCAGCGGCGCGGTGCACGGGCGGCCGCTGGTCGGGGCCGACCCGCCGCCCACCCGCAGCCTCACCGTCTACCAGGCCACCGGCGTCACCGTCCCGCCGCCGGTCACCGCGATGCGGGTGCTGACCGGGCGGGCCCGCCGGGGCGCGGTCGAGGTGCAGGGATTCGAGCGGGTGGCCGGCCCGCCGCAGATCGAGGTGTGGCACGACGGGCATCCGCGCTGGTACCGCGCGTCGATGGGCGTCGACACCCGGGACGACGGCATGATCGTGGAGTACGCCCGGCCCGGTGACCCGGCCGAGGGCCCGAGGGCCGGTCGGGTCCGGGCCCGCCTCGCGTTGCGCCTGCTCACCTGCTCGTACCTGGTCGAGTCGAACGAGTTCGCCGACGCCGTGGTCTTCCACCACGGCCGCCGGCACCCCGGGTTCGCCGACGTGTCGCTGCGCCCGCTGCCCGACGACGCCGACCCCACCCCGCCCGGGACGGTCGGCTCGCGGCTGCGGTTCGTCCCCGAGTGGTACGACGGCCCGGACGGCGACGTGCCGGGCCTGCTCGTCCGCTGGTCCGAGGTGGCGGTGGCCCCGGCCACGGGCCCCGGCACACCGCTCGGCGGCGCGTTCCTGATCACCGTGGACACCTCCGGCGGGCCGGTGGTCCGCTTCGGCGACGAGCAGACCTACCGGCACCTGACCGTGACGAACTGAGCGGAGGACACTGTGCCGAGTCGGATGCGGCTGGTCGGGTACCGGCCCGACCCGCCGGTGGGTGACGCCTTCACGGTGACCGGGTTCGGCGGCGCCGGCTTCCCCGAGCAGGCGACGCTGCGGGACCTGGTCACCCCGGCGCAGCCCTACCTCGCCGGCACCGGGATGGTCCGGGGCGACCGGCAGCGGCGGCACTCGTACTGGCTGCGCTACCTGCGTCGGCGGGGCGGCCCGACCGGCCCGAAGCGGGTCTGCGTGGACCTGCTGGTCCGGTTCACCACCTTCGACTACGTGGCCGCCGACGTCGGGGCCGGCCCGGCGTCGTCCCGGCAGGCCGCGTTGGCGTCCTTCCCCTGCTGGGGCGTCGCCGACCTGAGCGTGTCGCCGCACGCCGTCACGGCCGGGCGCAACCCGTTCAACAAGTTCAACGAGGTGGGTTCGCTGGTGTTCACCGCCCGGCTGGAGGCCGGCCACGGGACGATGCCGGCGGTCCGGGTCGGCTACCGGGTGCACCACGAACGGACCACTGTCGACGGGGTGCTGCTGACCCCGGAACACGACGAGGTGGGGTCGTTCCTGGTGCACAGCGACGGGCTGTTCGAGGTGGCCGACCGGTCCCTGGCGACCCGGACCCACTTCCTCGTCACGCCGGTCGACGCCGGGGTGCACGACCGGCCGCCGGTGCCGCCGGCCGCCGCCCGGCGACCCGACTCGGCCCGCCCGGTGTGGCACGCGACCGGGCTCACCGCCGCCCCGGCCGAGTCGGCCGGGCCCCGGCTGACGCCGTACGCCGACGACACCGTCGTGGTGACCGGCTTCGACGGGCTGGACGGCCCGCAGACGCTGACGGTCCGCGACGCGACCGGTGAGCAGCGGACGGCGATGCTGGACCCGGCGGCCCCGGAACCCGGCGCGTTGCTGCTGGCCTACCGGGCCGACCGGGGGCCGGGCCGGGCCGGTGGCGTCCGGCTGCTGCTGGGGCTCCGGTTCACCATGCACCGTTTCCTGGTCGCCCCGCCCGGCGTCGACCGCGGCACCGTCCACCGGGCCCCCGAGGGCGGCGACGCGCCCGTCGACGCCTACTACGGCGACGACCCGACGGCCAACCGGGAGGCGTGGCCGGTGCTGTGGCACCGGGGGCGGCGGCACACCGGCCTGCGGCAGGTCGCGCTCCTGGTGTCCGGGGCCGACGGCGGGCCCGGCCCGGACGCCGTGCGCAACAGCACCGGAGCGTGGACGCGGCTGGTGCTCACCCCCGACTGGGAACCGGGCGGCGACGACCGCGCGCCGCGACTACGGATCGGCTGGCACGCGTCGCACCAGGACGACACCGTCCCGGTCGAGGGCCGGTTGGCGTTCGACGTGGACGGGACCGGCCGGCCGACCCTGACCCCGCTGGACGACGAGAGCCGCCGCCGGTTCACCGTCACGGGCTGACCGGCAGGTCCTCGTCGCGGGCGGGCCGCAGCCGCCGGGACAACTCGGCGATCTCCCGCCGGTACGTGGCCTGCTGGGCCGCGTCGACGCCGCCGTCCGCGCCGAGCGCGACCAGCAGCCGCAACGCGCGGACCTGGCCGAGCAGGTGACCGGTCTCCCGGTGGGTCGCCAACGCCTCCTCGGCGGTGCGGGCGGCGGTCATCGGGCCGGTGGCCCGCAGCGCCTCGGCCGCCACCATCAGCGCGTGCCCCTCCCACACCCGGTAACCGGCGGCGCGGGCCACCGCGCGGGCCTGCCGGGCCAGCGCGACCGCCTCCGTCGGATCGGTGTCCCGGTGCACCTCGGCCAGCCCGATGAGCGCCTCGACCTCCTCACCCCGGGCCCCGCCCGCGCGGGCCAGGTCGAGCGCCCGCCGGTGTTCGGTGGTCGCGGCCGGATCGCCGTTGCGCAGGTGGATCGCGCCCAGCACGTTACGGGCGGCGGCCTGCTGGGCGGGATCGCCGATCAGGTCGGCGAGGGCCAGCGCGGCGTTCGCCAGTTCGGTCGCCGGGCCCAGGTCACCGGTCTGCGCGCGCAGCGCCGCCAGCCGGCGCAGGCTCTCCGTCTCGGTCGGCCGGTAGCCGGTGCGCCGGCTCAGCTCCAGCGCCTCCCGCAGGTGGTCGAGGGCCTCGTCGTGCTGGCCGAGGGCGTGCTGCACCTCGCCCAGGTTGCTCAGGCTGATCCCGGTGCTCATCCACATCCCGGTGCTGCGGGTCAACGCCAACGCCTGCCGGAACACCTCGGCTGCCTCGCGGAGCCGTCCCATGTCCCGGTAGATCACCCCGAGGTTGCCGAGGCTGGTGCTGAGCCGTTCCGGGCCGCCGAGACGTTCGTGGATGCTCACCGCGAGCCGGGTCAGCTCGGCCCCCTCGGCCAGCCGGCCGGCCCGCAGGTGCACCAGCCCACAGGTGCCGTACGCCGCCGCCAGGCCCTCCGGCCAGGCCGCCCGGTGCGCCGCGTCGATCATCGCGGTGGCGTGGGACAGGCCCACCCCGTACTCGCCGCGACGCAGGTGCAGGCTGGCCAGCCCGAGCCGGCTCGCGGCCTCGCCGGCATGGTCGCCGGCCTGCTGCGCGGCGCGCAGCGCGCTGGTCGCGGCGACCAGGCCGTCGCGGTGCGGGCGGAACTGGAAGTAGCCGCGCAGCGCGTCCGGGATCCGCCAGGCGGCCGGGTCGGCGTCGTGTTCGGCGGCGTGCGCGATCACCCGCATCAGGTTGGTGTGCTCCTCCTCCAGCCAGGCCATCGCCCCGGCGGAGGTGGGGAACGGCGACGCCCCGGCGACCGGTCCCGTCCCGTCGGGCGGCAACCGCACCAGGTGCGGGTAGACGGCGACGGCGGCGGCCTCGGTGCGCTGCCGGTACCAGCCGTAGAGACGCCCGGTGGCGGCCCGCAGCTGCGGGCCGGGATCCTCGGCGGTGGCCCGTTCCCGGGCGTAGAGCCGCAGCAGGTCGTGGAACGTGTACCGGCCGGGTGCCACCTGCCCGACGAGGTGCGCGGCGGCGAGCCGGTCCAGCTCGCGGGCGGCCGTCGGCTCGTCGATCCCGGCCAGCGCGGCGGCGGCGGCCACCGTGACGTCCGTCCCGGGTGCCGTGCCCAGCAGCCGGAACAGCCGCCGCGCCGGGGCGGGCAGGGCGGCGTACGACAGGTCGAAGGCCGCCCGGACGGCCGCCTGGTCGTCGCCCTCGATACGCAGGTCGGCGAGCTGGTTGCCGGCGGTCAGCCGGGCGGTGTGCGCGCTGATCGACTGGTCGGGCTGGTCGATCAGGTTGGCGGCGGCGATCCGCAGGGCCAGCGGCAGCCGGGCGCAGACCGTCGCCAGCTCGGCGATCTCGGTGGCGCGGGTGACCCGTTCGGTCGGGATGATCCGGGTGAGCAGGGTGCCGGCCTCGGCGGCGGTGAGCACGTCGAGGTCGATGCGGCGCGCGCCGTCGACCGCGACGAGCCCGCTGAGCCGGTCCCGGCTGGTGATCAACGCCAGGCAGCCGGCGCTGCCCGGTAGTAGCGGGCGCACCTGGTCGGCGCTGGCGGCGTTGTCCAGCACCACCAGCATCCGGCGACCGTCCAGCATGGTACGCAGCAGCGCGGCGGCCTGCCCGGCGTCGACCGGCACCTGCTCGGCCGGTACCCCGAGCGCGTGCAGGAACCCGGCCAGGGCCTCCTCCTCGCGGACCGGGCTGGCCGTCGAGTAGCCGCGCAGGTTGACGTAGAGCTGCCCGTCCGGGAAGTGCCGACGCACCCGGTGGGCCCAGTGCACCGCCAGGGCGGTCTTGCCGACCCCGGCCATTCCGGTGATGGCGGAGATGACCACCGGCCCCCGGGTCGCCGTCTCCCCGGTCAGCAGCGCGTCGAGCGCGGCCATCTGGGTGCTGCGCCCGGTGAAGTAGGCGACGTCGGGGGGTAGTTGTGCCGGTGGGCGGTGGCTGGGTGGGCGGGCCGGCGGTGACGCCTCGGGCCGGTGCGGCGCGGTCCCGGGGCGTACGGCCGGGGCGTCACCGACGGCCGGGCGGGCGACCACCCGGGGCAGGTCCTGCCGCAGGATGCGCAGCTGCGCCTCGCGGAGTTCCGGGCCGGGTTCCACGCCGAGCTGCTCGGCGAGGCGGTCCCGCAGCTTACGGTGCAGGGTCAGCGCCCGGGCCTGCTGGCCGCACGCGGCCAGGGCGAGCATGAGCCGGGCGTGCACCTGTTCGTGCAGGGGTTCGTGGCGGGCCACGGCGTGCAGCTCCCGGACCGCCCGGTCGGGCAGTCCCAGGTCGACGGCGAGCGTCGCGTAGGTGACGGCGGTGGCGATGCGGCGGCGGTTCAGGGCGACGGCGGTCGGGTGCTGGGCCAGGCCCGGTGCCGCGTCGGCCAGGACAGGCCCGCGCCACAACGCCAGTGCGCCGGCCAGCCGGTCCAGGCTGGCCAGGTCGCCCGCGACGCTGCCCTCGGCGCGTTCGATCACGGTGGCGAACTCGCTGAGGTCGAGCTGGGTGGGGTCGACCCGGAGCCGGTAGCCGCCACCGACGTGGGTGATGGTGGTGCCGGCGTTCCCGGGCCGGTCCAGCACCCGGCGCAGCCGGGCGACGTAGGTGTGCACGAGGTTCAGGCAGCTGTCCGGCGGGTCGTGCCCCCATAGCACGTCGACGATCTCGTGGCGGGACACGATCGTGTCCGGGTGCAGGGCGAGCAGGCCGAGCAGCATCCGTTGCCGGTTGGCGCCGAGTGCGACCGGTTCGGCCCCGACCTGGATGCGCAGCGGGCCGAGCACGTCGATGCGGAGGGTGGGTGCCGACGCGGCGGGTGGTGCGGGGCCGGGCGGCTTGAGGTGGGGCAGCCCGACGGCGTCGGCGATGCGTCGGAGGGATTCGGCGCGGGGGTTGCGGACCCGGCCCTGTTCGATGTCGCGCACCGCCCGGACACTGATTCCTGCCCGTTCGGCCAACTGCTCCTGGGTCAACCCGGCACCCAGCCGTCGTCGTCGGATCTCACCACCGCTGTCGGCCATCAACCGGCCTCCCTGTCATGGCTGCGCGTCCTTCCCACCAGCGCGGCCAGCACATGATTCTGCCGGTTGACCGGTCGGATGACCATGATCTTCGACACTCAATCACCGGGTTGCACACGGCCGAAACCTGCCGATCGGGCAGCAGCGGACGCCCGTCGGGGCAACGGTTCTGCCGGTTCTGCCGGTGCTCCGGCGGCTCGCTTCTGGACGGTCGGGCATTTGGGCAGCTCAAAACGTTGCCGCCTGGCAAGGATGTCGATTCGACGGCGTCCAGCCGGCCTCCAGTGCGCGGCCGGCCGCCGTCTCTACCGTGGACCACGGACACCGCCACCACCCGCTGGCCGGTGTCCACCTCGGCGAAAGCGACTTGCACCCGGTCACGGAACCGCACGGCACCGGCCTCCGGACCACCCATCTGTCCCCCTGCTGAACGGCAGCCTGGCAGCTGACGCTCGACTCAGCCCGGAAGCTAAGGAACCGCCATGAACGGACGTGCCCAGACCTACATCCGTACCCCCGATCCGATCTCCACGGCCGGGATCACCGCGGCGCTGCGCGGCCGGGCCGAGATCGAGGTCGTGCCCGCGCAGATGATCACCGCCGAGACCGTCGGCGTGGTCGCCGCCGACACCCTCGACCACGGCACGCTCGACGTGCTCCGGGCCGTACGCCGGCTGGGCTGCCGGCGGTTCGTACTGGTCGCCGCCGTCGAGTCGGACTCGGCCCTGATCCCCGCGGTGGAACTGGGGGTACGCGCCCTCGCCTCACGCGCCGAGGCGACCGGGCACCGGCTCGCCCAGCTCGTGGTCAGCACCGCCTCCGGTGGCGCGGCGATGCCCCCGGAAGTGCTCGGGCTGCTGGTCAAGCAGGTGACCCGGCTCCAGCAGACGGTGCTCGCCCCGCGCGGCATCGACGTCAACGGGCTCTCGGTGCGGGAGAGCGAGATCCTGCGGCTGGTGGCGGACGGGATGGACACCCGGGAGGTGGCGACCCGGCTGAGCTACTCGGAGCGGACCGTCAAGAACGTGCTGCACGACATCACCAGCCGGTTCCAGCTGCGCAACCGTACGCACGCGGTGGCGTACGCGGTCCGGGAGGGGCTGATCTGACGGTCGAGGAGGACCCGACGTGGCGGACGGGCGGGTGACCCACGACGACCTGGGCGCCTGGCTGATCAAGGGTAACGCCGACCTGGTCGACCTCGCCGGCCGGCGCTACCAGCGCACCGGCAGCGTGGTGACCATCCCGCCCACCTCCCGCTCCGCGATGGGGAACGGCCCGTCGGTGGCGAGGCGCAGACCGGGCAGTCGGGCCCGCAGCCGGTCCAGCCCCACGGCCAGGATCGCCCGGCCGAGCCGCCGACCCGGGCAGTAGTGGCGGCCCCCGCCGAACCCGACGAACTTCGGGCCGTCGCGGTGCGGCAGGAGCGCCTCCGGCTGCCGGTAGACCGCCGGGTCGTGCAGCGCGGAGATCCAGGCGAGGAGCACCGCCGTGCCCCGGGGCACGGTTCCGGAGGGCAGCGCCAGGTCGGTGGTCGCGGTCCGCAGGGCGGCCACGTTGCCGGCGTACACCAGGCGGAGCAGCTCGTCGGCCATGGCCGCGGGGTCGGTCCGCCGCCGGACGAACGCCCGCCAGTCGGCGGCGTCGTCCCCCAGCAGCCGCAGCATCGCCCGGCCGAGCACGGTCGCCGGGGCCTCCACCCCCGCCGACAGCATCAGCCTGGTCAGGCTGACCAACTCGTCGGTCGACAGCCGGATGCCGGTGTCCGGTGGGTCGACCAGGTCGGCCAGCAGCGCGGCGTCCGATCCGCCCGAGACGACCCCGCGTACGTATTCGCCGAACTCGGCGACGAGCCGGGCCCGTTCCTGCGGCGTGCCGGGATGCGAGTGGGTGTACGCCCCCGACCAGCGGCGGATCCGGTCGCAGTCGTCGGCCGGGATGCCGAGCAGCCGGGTGATCGACAGCAGCGGGAGCCGGTCGGTGTACCCGGCGACGAGTTCGCCCCCACGGCGGCCGTCGGCGGTCATCGCGTCCACGAGGGCGTCGGCGACCTGCCGGACCACCGGCAGGTGGGCGGCGACCCGCTCGTGGTTCATCGCCCGGGTGGCGACCCGGTGCACCGCCGCGTGGGACCGTTCGGACTGGTTGATCAGCAGATCCGGGTCGTACAGGAAGTTGGGTTCGCCGCTGCGCCTCGGTGCGTCGGTGAGCAGGTGGTTGCGGGACAGCGCCGGGCTGGTGACGGCGGCGGCGACGTCGGCGTGCCGGACGAGCAGGATCGCGCTGTCGCCGCTGGGCAGGCGGACCCGGCCGAACGGGCACTGCTCGCGCCGCCGGGCGAAGTCGGCGGCGGGGGCGAGCCCCGACGCGGGCGGCAGCGGAAAGGCGGGGAGGTCGTCGTCGTCCATCAGCGCTCCTTCGGTCGGCGGACGCGGGGGTGGGCACCGGCCGGCGCGGGGACCGGCACCGCTTGGCGTGCGGTGGCGCGGGCGCTGCCGGTGCGCGCGGGACGGGGGTCCGCCGCCGGGGTCACCGCCCGACCAGCCGGGCCAGGTGGGTGAGGCCGGCTCTGGTCGCCTCGGCCGGCACTCCGAAGTCGATCAGGCAGGCGACCTCGTCGACGCCCGCGTCGGCGAGCCGGCGCAGGGTACGGGCGCAGGTCGGCACCGAGCCGAACAGCCCGCGTTCGGCGAGGAACCGGTCGAGCACCCGGCCGATGAGGAAGTCCGCCTCGTCGTCGGTGACGGTGCCGTCGTGGAACGCCGAACCCGGCAGCATCCCGGCCACGAGGTCGAGCGAGGACCGCAGGTAGCGGGTCATCGGCTCCCGGGCCAGCGCGGACACGCCCGCGTCGTCCGGCCCGACGAGGGTGTGCAGCATGAGGGTGACCTGACCGCGCCCGGGGTGCAGCCGCCGGTACCGCTCGATCTTGGGACGTAGCTCGTCGAGGCTCTGGGTGAGCAGGTGGGTGAGGACGCCGACGCCGAGCCGCCCGGCGAGTTCGAAGGTGGCCAGGTCACCGGCGCTGGTGATCCAGACCGGCAGGTCGGCCTGCACCGGCCGGGGAAAGACCTCGACGTCGACCCGGCTGCCGGTGCCGTCGGTGCGTGCCGCCGTGCCGCCCCGCCACAGGGACCGCACCTGGTCGATCAGCTCCGGCAGTTCCGCCCTGCGGTGCGGGTACCGGTCGGGGGCGAGGACGAAGTCGACGGCGTGCCAGCCGGAGGCGAACGCGACCCCGGCCCGCCCGTGCGAGATCCGGTCCACCACCGCCCACTCCTCGGCCACCCGCAACGGGTCGTGCAGGGGGAGCACGACACTGCCGGCGCGGACGCCGACCCGCCGGGTGACCGCCGCGACGGCGGCGCCGGTCACCGCCGGGTTCGGGTAGGGGCCGCCGAACCCGTGGAAGTGCCGCTCCGGCGTCCAGACCGCCGTGAAGCCGTGCTCGTCGGCGAACCGTGCGCCGTCGAGCATCAGGTCGTGGGCGTCGTCGGTGCTGGCGGAGAAGAAGAACAGGCTCAGGTCCACGGGGGCGGCTCCTCCGACGGCCGGACGACGGGTGACTCCGGCGCGGCGAGGCTGCGGTCGAGCACCGCCAGGACGTGGTCGATCAGGGCGTCGGCCCGGCGGCGTGCCCCGGCCGACGCCGGGAACTGGAACGTGACCCGGGTCTGCTCACCGTCGGCGATCATGACGTGCAGGGCGTTGCGGGCGACCCCGTTGAACGGCGACCAGTCCACGGTGGTGGCGAGGCCGGGGAAGACCGGGCCGGGGGCGATCCGCCGGTAGCTGACCGAGACGGCGGCGGTGGCCAGGAACGGCCGCGTCCCGGGCCGGCACCTCGCCAACGGGACCGTACGGTGGGCGTAGAGCTGGCGCAGGCCGGCACGGACGGTCGCCAGCGCCGCCGCGTACGGGCCGGTCGGTGGCGTCGGGAGGGTGAGCGGAAGCTCGTTGACGTACATGCCGATCCGGCCCGCCTCGGCCGGCGTACGCACCGACAGTTCGAGCGCGATCGAGGTGGGCCCGTCGGCGGGGGCGAGACAGCCGGCGAGCACGGTGAGTAGCAGCTCGAACCGGGTCGCGGCCAGGGCGACGGCCGCCCCGGCCAGCAGCGCCCGGGTCCGGGGGGTGAGGAGACGGACGACCGCGTCCCCGCGTCGGGCACCGCCGGGCAGGTCGACCGGTCGCGGCGGGTTCCGCCACCAGTACTCGGCGGCCGCGACGACCAGGTCCTCCGGTGGCCCGTGCTCCCCGGGGCCGGCGGGGTCCCCGGTGCAGGCGGGGTGCGCCGCCGTCGCCGGTGCGTCGTGGCCGTAGCGCGCGGCCAGGTCCCGCAGCAGCACGTCCTTGGACCCGCCGTCGACGATCAGGTGGTGGGCGGCCAGGACGAGCACCCCCCGGTCGTCGGCGAGGGCGAACCACCAGACCCGGGCCAGCGGCCCGGCCGACAGGTCGAACCGGGTGCGGGCGGCCCGCTCGACCCGCCCCCGGACGGTCCCGTCGGTGACCCGTTCGACGGTGAGCGTCAGCGGGTGCTCGTCGACCGCCAGCCAGGGCAGGCCGTCGAGGTTGTGGCAGCCGGCGGTCAGCAGCGGGTGCCGCGCGGCCAGCGCCGTGCAGGCCCGCGCCAGCCGGCCCACGTCGACCGGGCCGCGCAGGTCGGCGGTGACCGCGACCGTGTACGCCGACCCGAGGGCGGCCACCTGCTCGTTGAACCAGACGCCCCGTTGCAGCGGTGAGGTCGGCACGAGACGCGTCACGGCGATCCGGCGATCCGGTCGGCGATCCAGGCGGCCTGCTCGGCCAGGCCCGGCCGGGCGTACAGGGCCGACACGGGGGTGGGGACCGCGAACTGGTCGGCGACGAGGCGGGCCAGCCGCAACGCCGACATCGAGTTCCCGCCCAGGGCGAGGAAGTCGTCGTCGCGGCCCACGGCGGCCACCCCCAGCACGGCGGCCCAGATGTCGGCCAGTCGCCGTTCGACCATGGTCACCGGCTCGGCGGTGGGCGTCGACCCGGCCGGCGGGAAGAGGTCGCGCAGCGCCCGTACGACCACCTTGCCGCCGTCGTTGCGCGGCAACGCGGCCACGCAGACGACCCGCTGCGGGATCTCCGCACCGGACAGCCGGCCGGCGAGGAAGGTCCGCAGGTCGGCCGGCACGGCACCGGTACGGGTCACCAGCACGGCGGCGGGCCGTTCGCCCAGCACCGGGTCGGCGAGGGCGGTCACCGCGCAGTCCCGGACGTCGGGGTGTTCGCGCAGCGCCTGTTCGACGGTGAGCGGGGAGACCTTCGTCCCGCCGGAGTGGATGGTCGACGAGTCGCGGCCGGCGAGGTGCAGGTAGCCCTCGTCGTCGAGCCGGCCCCGGTCGCCGGTACGGGTCCAGCCGGCGCGGAACGTCCCGGTGTCGCCGCCGTCGAGGTAGCGGCGCGGTGGCGCGTCGGAGCCGATCCAGACCTGACCCGTCTCGCCCGCGGGGACCTCCCGGCCGGCGTCGTCGGTGATCCGTACCGCGCCCCGGCCGACGGCGTCCGGGCGTCGGCTGTCGAACACCATCGTCGTCCGGGCCGGTGCGGCCTCGGTCGAGCTGTAGGTGTTGACGATGGTGGCGTACGGCAGCACGTCGGCGAGGGCCCGCGCGACGGACCCGGGCAGCACGTCGCCGGTGGTTCCCACGAGCACCACCGACGACAGGTCACGGCGGTGGAGTTCGCCGGAGTCCAGCAGTTCCCGGGCCATCGCCGGGACGAGGAAGAGCGTGCCGACCCGGAACTCCTCGACGGCGGCGCAGACCTCGGCGGCGTCGAACCGGGGCACGACGAGCGCGGCGGGTTCGGCGGCCAGGCCGGTGAGGAGCATGGTCTGGGCGGCGTTCGTCCCGAGCGGGAACGCGTGCAGGAAGTAGCGGGAGTGGGCGAGCTGCCGCCGGCCGGGCGCGGCGTCGTGCCCGTGGGTGAGGTTGCCGTGGGTGGCGACGACCGGCCGGGCCGACCCTTCGGTCCCCGAGGTGAAGATGATCTGGGCCGGGCCGTCCGGGGTGGCCCGGTCGGGGACGGCGGCGGCGTCGGCACCGGCCGGCCCGCGCTGCCAGCCACCCAGCTCCGGGGGGACGGCGCAGCCCTCCCGGATGGTCCCGACCGCCCCGGCGGCGGTGACCCGGTCGACGAGCTGCCCCGGTGGCAGCCGGGCCGACAGCGGCACCGCCACCCCACCGGCCCGCAGCACGCCGCAGAACGCGGTGGCGAACCCGAACCACTCCCGTTCGTCGAAGAGCAGCGCGACCCGTTGGCCGACCCGCAGCCCGTCGGTGACGAGTGCGGCGGCGAGTGCGTCCGCCGACCGGTCCCACTGGCCGAAGGTCAGGGCCGAGCCGTCCGGACGGCACAGGGCGACGGCGTCCGGGGTGTCCGCCGCACGCTGCCGCAGCAGGCCGGGCACGGTCGGCCCGCCGCTCATCGGGCGTCCGGTGTCCGGTCGCCGGCCACCGCCGCGATCCGTCCCACGGTGCCGGCCCGCATGATCTCCTCGATGGTGAGCCGGATGCCCAGCCGCCGTTCGATCCGGAACGCGACCTGGGTGGTCAGCAGCGAGTGCCAGCCGACGTCGGTCAGGTCGTCGTCCAGGCCGACCCCGTCGACGCCTACCAGTTCCTCGACGATGGCGGCGATCGCGCGTTCGGTCGGGGTGTGCGGCGGTCGGGGCCGCGCCGGCACCGCCAGCTGCCGCCGGTCGACCTTGCCGGCGGCGGTGAGCGGCAGGGTGTCCACCACCACGACCAGGTCCGGCACCAGGTGGGCGGGGACGGCCCGGGCGAGGGCCGCCCGCAGCGCCGTACCGGAGGGGTGGTAACCCGGTGCCGGCACGACGTGCGCCACCAGCGACACGGGGTCGGCGTCCGCCGGGGCGGGGGAGACGGCCGCCGACCGGACCCCGGGCAGCCGCCGCAGCGCCGCCTCGACGCCGGCCGGTTCGACCCGGAAGCCGCGTACCTTCACCTGCGCGTCGAGCCGACCGAGCAGGTGGACCGTGCCGTCGGCGTCCCGGCGTGCCCGGTCCCCGGTGCGGTAGGAGCGGCGGCCGTCGAGCATGCGGAACCGTTCGGCGGTGAGGTCGGGGGCGTTCAGGTAGCCGCGCGCGACGCCGACGCCGAGGATGACCAGCTCACCGGGCCGGCCGTCGGCGACGACGTGTCCGTCGGGGTCGACGACGAGGACGTCGTGCCCGGCGATCGGACGGCCCACGGGCACGTGCTCGCCTGCGGTGTCGGCCGGGGTGACCCGGTGCAGGGTGCTGGCCACGGTGGCCTCGGTTGGCCCGTAGCCGTTGATCAGCTCGCACCGGTCGACCCAGCGGCGCGCCGTGGCCGGCGACAACGGGCTGCCGACGCTGAGCACCGTGCGGAGCCGGGGGAGGTCGTCCTCCGGCAGGGTGTCGAGCACGGCGGCGGGCAGGATCGCGTGGGTGACGGCCCGCTCCGCGAGCAGCCGCGCCAACGGCGCACCGACCAGCGAGTCCGGGTCGGCGACCTCCAGCGGGCAGGCGGCGCCGAGACCGAGCAGGAGTTCGAAGACCCAGCCGTCCGCCGCCGGGCCGGAGTGGAGCAGGACGCGGGCGTCGTCGCCGAGTTCGCCGAACCAGCGCCGCTGGGCGACCAGGAGGTTGGCGACCGCGTCGTGGCCGATCATGACCAGTTTCGGGGTGCCGGTCGTGCCGGCGGTGGGGATGACGTAGGCCAGCCCCGTCGGGTCGACGGTGGCCGGCAGGTCACCCGGGGGTGTCGCCCCGGGCCGGGTCGGGTCCACCTGGCGCATGCCCGGTGCCCGGTGGAGCACGGACGTCGACACGACCACGGTGGCGTCCGCCGCCGTCGCGACCGCCTGGTTCCAGGACGGCGGGCTGGCCGGGTCGAGCGGAAGCAGGACGCCGCCGCTGCGCCAGGTGGCGAGGGCCGCCGTGACGAGGGGGAGGCCGCGTTCCAGGACGACCGCCACCATGGTCGCCGGCCCGACTCCGGCCCCGGCCAGCGTCCCGGCGAGCGTGTCCACCCGCTGTTCCAGCTCGGCGTACGTGACCGTTGCGGTCCGGTCGGCCAGGGCCACCCGGTGCGGGAACCGGCGGGCCAGGCTGGACACCCGGTCGCTCACCGTGGCGAAGTCCGTGCCGCGCAACGGCGACCCCCTCGTCGACTCACCCAGCCATGCACGTCGATCTATCGGTGAGGCTGTCACGACCGTGCCGGCGGGTCAAGGCGTGGCGGGCAGGCCGGGGGCGCTCCGTCCGGCCCGGGGTGGTCGACGTCCGCCGGCCGGGCGGCCCCTGACCGGCGGTCCCGCCCGGCCCTTGACCTCATGTCCGGTGCAGGTTGTCGGATGGGGCCATGCGTGCGATTCGCCTCCACCGGTTCGGTCCCGCCACCAATCTCGTCCTCGACGACCTGCCCGACCTGGCACCCGGCCCCGGGCAGGTGCGCATCGCGGTGGCGGCCAGCGGGGTCCATCTGCTCGACACCGCGCTGCGCCGGGGCGAGGCGGGTGGCCCGCTGCCGCTGCCGGCGCTGCCGACGGTGCCGGGCCGCGAGGTCGCCGGCACGGTCGACCTCGTCGGGGCCGGGGTGGACGGGGCGTGGCGGGGCCGGCGGGTCGTCGCCCACCTGGGCATGGTCCCCGGAGGGTACGCCGAGCAGGCGGTGACCACGGTCGAGTCGCTTAACGTCATACCGGAGCAGATGGCGTTCGCCGACGCGGTGGCGCTGGTCGGAACGGGCCGGACCGCCCTCGGCGTCTTCGAGTCGGAGCCGCCGACGGCGGACGACGTGGTGCTGGTGCTGTCGGCGGCCGGTGGGATGGGCTGGCTGCTGGTGCAGGCGGCCCGGACGGTCGGCGCGACGGTGGTCGCCACGGCCCGGGGCGCCCACCGCACGGCCCGGCTCGCCGAGCTGGGTGCGGACGTGGTGGTGGTCGACTACGACCGGCCGGACTGGACGGACCTGGTCCGGGCGCGGGCCGGCGGGCCGACCCTGGTGTACGACGGGGTCGGTGGGGCGGTGGGCCGGGCCGCCCTGGAGTCGACGGCGGCAGGCGGCCGGTTCGTGATGTTCGGCTGGTCGGCGGGGGAGCCGACCCGGGTCGGCACGGCGGATCTGGTGGAGCGCAGCCTGACCGTCGGGTGGCTCGGGCAGCGGGTACGTGACCGGCCGGGCGGGATCGCGGGGTTGGCGGCCCGGTCGGTGGAGCTGGGTGGTCGTGGCTGGTGGCGTCCGCTGGTGTCGACGTACCCGCTGGCGCAGGCGGCTGCCGCGCACGCCGCCCTGGAGGGGCGGCGGGCGTTGGGCAAGGTGGTGCTGACCGTCGGCGGGTGATCCCGCCGGTCGTCCGGGCCCGTCGCCGCCCCGCTTCGCGGCAGCGGTGGCCGATGAGCCGCGTCGATGTAACGATATTTGTGGGAAATGCGCTCCGCCGTATTCGCCCGCGCGGGAACTCCCGTGCCGCTTACGCTCTCCCGCATCGACGAGCGTCCGTCGCGGTACGGCCGGCTGGTGTCGGACCCGAACGAGGGGGCGGGTCCGACGACTGTGGACGCCGTCGGCTCCACGGCTAGCCGCCCCGGCGGGCTACCGGCAGCGCGCGGGGTTCCCGGCGGACCTCCGCCGGGGACCCCGACCCGACGCGCGGACGACGGCCGGCGGCACCCGCCGCCGGCCGTCGGCACATGGGCCCCGGCCCGGCATCGCCCCGGCCCGGCGACGTCCCGGGCCGGTCACGGTCAGCCGGGAAGCTGGTCGACCCGGGCGAGCACCTTGTCGATCAGGCCGTACTCCCGGGCCTGCTCGGCGGTGAACCACCGGTCCCGGTCCCAGTCGGCCTGGATCTCGTCGAGGGTGCGCCCGCTGTGCCGGGCGATCAGCTCCTGCATGGTCCGCTTCACGTGCAGCATGTTCTCCGCCTGGATGGTGATGTCGGCGGCGGTGCCGCCCATCCCCCCGGACGGCTGGTGCATCATGATCCGCGCGTGCGGCAGGGCGAACCGCTTGCCGGCCGCCCCCGCGCAGAGCAGGAACTGCCCCATCGAGCCGGCCAGCCCCAACGCCAGGGTGGCCACGTCGTTGCGGACGTACCGCATGGTGTCGTAGACGGCCATGCCGGCGCTGACCGAACCACCCGGCGAGTTGATGTAGAGGTAGATGTCCCGCTCGCTGTCCTCGGCGGCGAGCAGCAGGATCTGCGCGCAGATCTGGTTGGCCGAGGCGTCGGTGACCTCGGTGCCCAGGAAGATGATGCGTTCCCGCAGCAGCCGCTCGAAGACCTGGTCGCCGAAGGCCGGCTGCCCGCCGTCCAGCATGCGCACGTCGTACCCGATCATGGTGACCACCCTCCGCGTCGCCGGCGGGCGACCTCGCTCCGCCCCGGGAACCGGCGGGTCCAGCCTGCGCCGCCGGGCGGTCACCGCCCCAGCCTTTCTGCCCCCGGCAGATCCGCCGTCGGCAGAACCCGGCCGGCCTACCCGACCGGCAGCCGCCGTCGGCCCGTCCGGGTCCACCGCCGCGCCGGCACCCCGGTGGTACGCGCGGCGGGGCGGGCGGTCGACGCCACGGCGACCCCCCGGGCGGGCGTGGCGACCGTCGTCACCGCGAACCCGATCCCGGTACCCCCGACGGTCGACAGCACGCCGCCGCCACGGGCCGACAGCACGACGCCGGGGGTCGACCCGGTGCCGCCGCCGAGGGTCGGGGGCATGCCGCCGC
>NZ_JACGMO010000136.1:0-20740 GCF_015354745.1 Micromonospora sp. S-DT3-3-22 | reverse complement strand
ACCGCCCAGCGCAGCACTCCGGCCCGGCCGCCCGACGATCCGATGTCGCCGCCGTTCCGCGCTCCGGTCCCGTCCAGCGGCGGCCCGACCGGCTCCGGCCCGGCCCCGGCGGCCCCGGAGGGTGGGCGGTCCTCGACGCGTGGCCCCTGGTCGGTGCCGTTGGCGGTGGCGCTGGTGCTGCTCGGGGTCTTCGCCACCGGCGCCGGGCTGGGGCGTTCGGTCGGGCCGCTGGACTGGACCGGCACGCCGTCGCAACGCCCGGCCGCCGGTGCCCGGCAGAGCCCCGCGCCGGGCAGCCTGCCGGCCAGCCGACCGGTACGGCTCACCGTGCCCGCGATCAAGGTGGCCGCCCCGGTGGCCCCGGTCGGTCAGGCCCGCGACGGGTCGATCGACGTACCGCCGCTCGACCGGCACAACGAGACCGGCTGGTACGACCGGGGCCCGACCCCCGGCGAGCCCGGCCGGGCGATCATCGTCGGCCACGTGGACTCGAAGGACGGCCCCTCGGTCTTCTACGACCTGCGCAAACTCGCCCCCGGCGACACGATCGAGGTGACCCGGGACGACCGGCGGGTGGTGGTGTTCCGGGTCGACTCGGTGGAGTTCTTCGACAAGTCGGCCCTGCCCGCCGACCGGGTCTACGGCCGTGACGGCGCACCCGCCCTGCGGTTGATCACGTGCGGCGGCCAGTGGATCGGCGGACGCACCGGATACGCCGACAACGTCATCGCGTTCGCCTCGTTGGCGGCGACCCGGTCCCCCTGACCGCCGGGACGTTATTGCGGCGACGCCGTACGGCGGCGGATGGCAGGATCGCGCGGTGACGGCGGACGTGGTGCGGCAGGCTTTCGCCTGGATCGAGTCGGTGGCGGTGCCCGCCGACGGCGGCCCGCGCTGGCGGGAGGCGGGCGAACCCTTCGACGACCTGTACGCCGGCACCGCCGGGGTGCTGCTCGGCTGCGCCGAGGCCACCGCCGTCTCCCCGGCGGGCGGGGTGGCCACCGGGTCCGCGCGCACCGTCACCGGGCCGGACAGCGGGGCCGGGTCCGCTCTCGGCCGGGTCGCGGCCGGTGCCCGGGACCGGTTGGCGCACCTCGCCCGGCACGAGCCGGACGCCGCGACGGTGCCCGACGACGGAATGTTCGGCGGTTGGGCCGGAGCCGCCGTCGCACTGCGCGCCTGGGGTCGGGTCGCCGCTGACCCGGTCGCCCTCGACGTCGCCGCGTCGGTGACGGCACGCGTCGCCGAACGGCTGCGGGACCGCCCGGTGGACCCGGGCCGTTGCTCCGACGTCATCTCCGGCGACGCGGGCATCCTGCTGGCCCTCCTCGACGCCCACGACGACGACACCGGCCAGATGGTGGAGCAGGCGGCGCACCTCCTCGCCGACGGGCTGGTCGGGCTCGCCGAGGACCACGAGGACGGGCCGCACTGGCGGATGCGGGCCGGCGACGAGCGCCTGATGCCCGGCTTCTCCCACGGCACCGCCGGGGTCGCCTACGCCCTCGCCATGGCCGGTGTCACCCTGCGCCGCGACGACCTGCTCGACACCGCCGTCCGGGCCGCCGACGGCCTGCTGGCCATGGGCCGCCACCCGGACGGCTGGGCGTTGCCGCTGCTGGTCCCGCCCCGTCCGGACCGCCCGGCGGTGAACTTCGGCTGGTGCCACGGCCCCACCGGCACGGTGCGGCTGTTCACCCTGCTCGACACCGTCGACCCGCAGCCCCGCTGGCAGCGGGCCGTCGACGGGTGCCTGCGGGCGCTGCGCGACAGCGGCCTGCCGCAGCGGCGGTACCCGGGCTACTGGGACAACCTCGCCCGGTGCTGCGGCACGGCCGGGGTCGGACAGTTGCTGGTGGACCGCTACCGGGCCACCGCCGATCCTGCCCTGCTCGACTGGGCGCACCGGCTCGCCGAGGACGTGCTCGTCCGGACGGTGTCCACCCCGACGGGGGTCACCTGGTCCAACACCGAGCACACCCGGACCCCGGCGGAGCTGCCGCCGGAGCCCGGCTTCATGCAGGGCGCCGCCGGGATCGCCGGCTGGCTCGCCCGGCTCGCCGCCCCCACCACCGCGCCCGTCCTGCCCTGGCTCTGACCGCCCGGGGCCGCCGGGTCAGCCCTTGCCGGTCACCTGCTGGACCACCTCGAACTCCAGCAGCGTCGCGCCGGAGGCGACCGGCCGCTGCTGCTCGCCGCCCCCACCACCGGCGTGCGCGGCCCGCGACGGCCCGGCCGCCCACGCCTGGTACGCCTCCTCGGTCTCCCAGCGGGTGTACACGAAGTAGCGGCTCTCGCCGGCCACCGGGCGCAGCAGCTCGAAACCGAGGAAACCGGGGGAGTTCTCCACCGCGCCGGCCCGGGCGGCGAACCGCTTCTCCAACTCCGCGCCGGCACCGGGCGGGACGTCGATCGCGTTGATCTTCACGACTGCCATCTCCCCACCCTAGCCCCGCACCGCCGGGCCGGTCCCCGGCTGGCGGCCGGGTCCGGCGCACGGATCGTGGAGAGTTGTCGTCACCCCGCCCGCAACAACTCTCCACGATCCACCTGCCGCCGGCCGGTCCGGGCGGGACGATCAGTCGGTGGGTGGATGGAGCCAGGCCGGGAAGCGGTCGGTCAGGTCGACCTGACGACCACAGTCGAGCTGCGTCAGGTGTTCGGTCGCCTCCGCCGACAACCTGGCCAGCAGGACCACCAGGCCGGTCCGGTCACCGTCGTACCTGGCCAGGAGCGCGAGTTTCGCTTCTCCGCAGGGCCAGGGCCGGGCATCGACCCGGCACAACCAGATCGGCCGCAGCGGCGTGTGCCGACCCGACAGCGCTCCGGTCACCGGATCGCCGCCGTGGTGCGTACCGCTGCCGGGTCCGGCCGGGTGTTGCGCCGCCGGACCGCGTCACCGGCGGCATTCAGCTGGTACGCGTCGACCCACACCCACCCGTCGTAGGTGTGCCAGCCGGTCAGCACCCGGATGACCCGGACGGTGATCGGCCGGATGAACTGCACGCTCGCATCTCTGGTGAGGTGCAGCAGTTCACCGGCTCGTACCGTTGCCGCCGGCAGCGGTGACCCCGGCCCCGGCCTTTCACCCGGCGACGGGCCGTGACGACGCTCGCCATCCGGGGCGGACGGTGGTGTCGGGCGCTTCTCGCTCACGGTGGCATCCCTTCGGGTGTCTGGCGGAGGAACGCAGTGGTGTCGCTGCGGCAAGAACCATCGCAGTCAGTGACGGACGAGTTAACCGCCCGTATGTCATCATCGAGGGACGTCTAGGAAAGGTCCCCTCCGGTGCCGGGGAATGAATCACTACGGGACGCGCTGACCGCTGCCGGGTTCACGGTCAACCAACTCGCGGAGAGGTGCGACGTCGATGCCAAGACCGTGCAGCGGTGGGTCAGCCGCGGCCGCCTGCCGCATCCACGTTCGCGGGTGCGGGTGGCAGGTCTCCTGGGTAAGGATGTAGACGTGCTGTGGCCTGATGCTGTGCGTCGCGCGGTCAAGTTGGGTGCGGACCGGGAGTTGGTGGGCGTCTACGCCCGCCGTTCCGACCTGCCCCGGTCGCTGTTCCGGGAGTTGATCGAGGGAGCGCGGTCCCGCCTCTGGTTCGGCGGCTACACGAGCTACTTCGTCTGGCTGGACGTGCCGAACGCCGCCGGGACCCTGGGGGCGAAGGCGCAGGCCGGGGCGGACGTACGTTTCCTGCTGGGTGACCCGGCGAGCCCGGTCACCGCTGGCCGGGACCGGATCGAGGCGACGCCCCTCGACCTCGGGACGCGGATCGCCATGACGCGTGCCGAGATCGGCAAGTCGCCCACCCCGCTGGCCGTGCGGTTGTCCGACCGGCACATCGCGATGTCGGTCTGGGTGTTCGACGACGACGCGATCGTGGCCACCCACATCGGCGGCGCGCTGGGCCAGGACTCCGTCACGTTCCACCTGCGACAGCGGGAGAGCGGCGGTCCGTTCAGCAGGTACGTCGAGCACTTCGAGGCGCTCTGGGAAGCGGCGCAGCAGCCCGCCGACGCGGCAGCAGAGCAGCCGGGTGGGCGCTGACCGTCGGGGGCGCGTGCGCGCTACCCCACCTCGGCCGGGTGGGTCGGTTCCGGGCCGGGCAGGTCGGCGTCGACCACGATCGGGGCGTGGTCGGAGGGGCCCTTGCCCTTGCGGGCCTCCCGGTCGACGTACGCGGAGCGGACCGCGCGGGCCAGCGGCGCGGAGGCGTACACCAGGTCGATCCGCATGCCCTTGTCCTGGTGGAACATGCCGGCCCGGTAGTCCCAGTAGGTGTACGGGTGCGGGCCCTTCATCGGGGTGGGCACCACGTCGCTGAGGCCGAGGTCGCGCAGGGCGGCCAGGGCGGCCCGCTCGGCGGGGGTGACGTGGGTCGAGGTGACGAAGAGCGCCGGGTCCCAGACGTCGGCGTCGGTCGGGGCGACGTTGAAGTCCCCGCAGACGGCGACGGGGCCACCGGCGGCCACCTCCGGCGTCACCGCGTCCCGCAGCGCCGCCAGCCAGGCCAGCTTGTACGCGTAGTGCGGGTCGTCGGTGGCGCGGCCGTTCGGCACGTACACCGACCAGATCCGGACCCCGGCGCAGGTGGCGGCGATGGCGCGGGCCTCGGGCCGGGGGAAGCCCGGCTCGTCGGGTAATCCGACGGCGACGTCGGTCAGGCCGACGCGGGACAGGACGGCGACCCCGTTCCACCGGCCGTCGCTGTGGCTGGCCACCTCGTAGCCCAGCTCACCGACCTCGGCGACGGGGAAGGCCCCGTCGGGGCACTTGGTCTCCTGGAGGCAGACCACGTCGGGGGCGGTGCCGGCCAGCCAGTCGAGCAGGCGGGGCAGGCGGGCCTTCACCGAGTTCACGTTCCAGGTCGCCAGGCGCATGTGCCCAGCCTGCCGCATCGCGGCCCGCTCCACCGGGACGGCCCGCCGCCGGGACGCCCCCCGGCGCGCGGGGGCCGCTGGTGGACGGGTCGGGCGGGCGGCGTCCCGGTCGGGTCGCCGCCCGCCCGACCGGCGGGGTCAGGCGCCCGGGGTCTCGCCGGGTCGGGTCTGCTCGGCGAGGAAGCGTTCCAGCTCGGCGCCCAGCTCGTCGGCGGTGGGCAACGGACCGGTCTCGGCGGCGAGCAGGTTCTTCTCACCCCGACCCCGGGCGAACGCGTCGTACTGCTCCTCCAGGGCCGTGACCAGCGCGGCGGCCTCGTCGGTCTGGGCGACCTGCCGGTCGATCTCCACCCGGACGACCTCGGCGGCGGAGCGCAGGCTCTCGTTGGGCAGCAGCAGCCCGGTGCTGCGGGACACCGAGGTGAGCAGTACCTCGGCGGCGGCCGGGTACTCCGTCTGGGCGACGTAGTGCGGCACGTGCGCGGAGAACCCGAGGGCGTCCCGGCCGGCCTCGCCGAGCCGGTACTCCAGCAGGTGGCCGACGCTGCCCGGGACCTGCACCCGCTGCAACCACGGTTCGTAGCCGGCGATCAGCTCGCGGCGGGTGGCGTGCGCGGTGACCCCGGTGGGCCGGGTGTGCGGGACGGCCATCGGGATCGAGTTGAGCCCGACGGTGAGCCGGACGTCGAGCCGGGCCGCCACCCCGCTGACCGCCGCCACGAACCGCTCCCACTGGAGGTCCGGCTCCGGGCCGGTGAGCAGGAGGAACGGCGTCTCGTCGTCGTCGCTGAGCAGGTGCAGGGCCAGCTCCGGGGCGTCGTAGTCCTCCCAGTGGTCCTCGACGAAGGTCATCACCGGGCGGCGGGACCGGTAGTCGAAGAGCTGGTCGACGTCGAAGGTGGCGATCGTACGGGCGTCCAGTGAGGTGAGGAGCTGCTCGCGGGCCAGCCGGGTGGCGTTGCCGGCGTCGACGAAGCCGGTGAGCGCCTGGATCAGCACCGGCTGTCCGAGGTCGGGCAGATCGTCGGTGAGCTGGTACAGCTCGTGTGGGTCGAGCACCGGTCGGACCTCCTGAGGAAATGCGCCTACGGGCGACCGCGCACGGACGGCACCCGGTTCGGGGAACGTACCCGTCGGCGTCATCCATTCCATCACTGGGCGCGTCGTGACCGATCCGGCTATCAAACCCGGAGGAAGCCACCAATTCGCCGGACGGGCCGGGGCGGCTGGTCCGGACGGTTCCGGCGTGTCGCCCGAAAGGGGGACATGATGGATCTTGCGGTCGGCCGGGGTGGTCTGGGCCGTCGACCCGCTCCGACGACGACGGGCGCGGTTGCTGACCGTAATGCCCGTTGCGAGTGGTCTGTTGCCCCGGCCCCGCGTCCGGGGCGGGCGTCCCGCCGGCCTGTCGGAAAGTGTGGCGAGGGCCACTTCCTGCTGGTGGGTGACCGGGAAAGGGCATGTCTAGCCTCGGCGGATGCGTGACGACGACACCATCGACGACCAGGGCGCCCCTCAGGGCATGACTGGCCGTTCGGACGACACCCCCTCGTCCGTTCAGGTCGGCGTTCTCCGTGAACCCCGCTCCCTCCGTACCCGCCTCGGCGGGCTCGTTAACCCCCGCCGCCGCCGGCCGGTGCTCCTCGCCGCCGGCGTGCTCTGCTGCCTCGGCGTCACCGCCGTCGCGGGCGTCCAGGCCCTGCCGGACGAGCGGGCCGACGACCGGGTCGGCACCGAGGCCGCCCTCGCCGAGCGCGGCCAGCAGGCCGCCTCCCGTGCCGAGGTCCGTACCCCGGTCACGGTCGTGCCCAGCAGCCCGGCCGCCGCCAGCCCGACCGCCGCCACCCCGAGCCCGACCCCGAGCGCGACCAGGACCACCAAGCCCAAGCCCCGACCGAAGCCGAAGCCGCGGCCGAAGCGGATCGTCCCGGTGGCCGGCCTCGACCAGGCCCAGATGGACAACGCCAAGGAGATCGTCAGGGCCGGCCGGGCGATGGGCGTCCCGCGCCGGGCCCTGATCATCGCGGTGGCCACCGCGATGCAGGAGAGCAACCTATACAACTACGCCAGCGGGGTGCTGCCCGAGTCGCAGAACTACCCGCACCAGGCGATCGGCTGGGACCACGACTCGGTCGGGCTGTTCCAGCAGCGACCGAGCAGCGGCTGGGGCGAGGTCGGCCAGCTGATGGACCCGGCGTTCGCCACCCGGGCGTTCCTCACCGCCCTGCTGGAGATCCCCGGCTGGGAGGACCTTCCGCTCACCGTCGCCGCGCAGGCCGTGCAGATCTCCGCCTACCCGGACCTCTACGCCCAGCACGAGTGGCGGGCCACCGAGGTGGTCGCCGCCATCCTGGTCTGAGTCGCCGTCCCGGCCCGGCCGGATCCCGGCCCACCCGGGCGGGGTCGGTCGGGCCGGTTCGCGTCGACGTCGCCGGATGGCTACCCTCGACCGGACACAGTGGACGGTTGGCGGTTGCTCGGATCGGGTACACATGACGCAGGACACCCGATCGGAGGACGACATGTCAGCACTGATGCAGCGGATCAGCGCCTTCCTGCGCTCACCCAAGGGGCAGCAGCTGGTCGACCGGGGTCGGCGCGAGCTGGCCAAGCCGGAGAACCAGGCACGGCTCAAGCAGGCGGCCGGCAAGCTGTCGGGCCGTCGCCGCTGACCGTCCGCGAACCGATTCCACCCCGGGAGCATCTGTGACCGACGCCGTGCCCGTCGACGACGAACCGACCGTCCCCACGCCGCCGGTACCGGCGGACACCGCCGGTCCGGCCGTCCCCGCGACACCGGCCGTCGGGTCGCCGACCACCACGGTCCCGGCGGCTGCGGGGGCGTCGGCTCCGGTTCCGGCGGTGCCGGCCGGTGACCCGGGCGACGCGCCGGAGGCGCCACCGGCCCGGCTCTGGGACCGGATGCGGGACGACCCGCAGTACGCCCCGGAGCACCTGGCCCTGGAGGCGGTCCGCCGGCTCGGCCCGGAGGCGGCCCAGTGGGTCGCCCGGACCCGGGCGGAACGCCCCGATGCCACCACCGACCAGCTGGCCGAGCAGGCCATCCGGCGCTTCGTCAACCGGGCCCGCCTCTCCGGAGCGGTCTCGGGTGCGGCGGGCCTGCCCGGTGCGGTGATCGACGTCGGCGTGCTGGCCTGGACCCAGGCCCGGCTGGTGCTGCACGTCGCCGCCGCGTACGGCGCGGACCCGGTGCACCCGGACCGGGCCACCGATCTACTCGTCCTGCAGAAGGTGCACAAGGCGGCCGAGACGGCCCGGTTGGCGCTGGGCGTCGCGGCCGGTCGGGAGCGGGCGGGCGCGCTGTTCGGTCACGCCGCCCAGAACCCGCTCGGGCGGGTGATGCTGCAACTCGGCGTCCGGCTGGCCCGGATGGCCGGGGTGCGGGCGGCCAAGCGGGTCTTCGCCAAGGTCGTCCCGGGTGCCGCGATCATTCTCGGCACCTGGGCCAACTCGTCGGCGACCAAGGATCTCGCCGAGCGCGCCCAGGCGCTCTACCGGGAGCACCGGGGCGGGCTGCCCCACCCGCGCCGCCCCTGACCGGACGTGCTGCCACGCCGCGGTCCGGCCCACCGCCGGGCGCGGCGTGCGTCAGACGCGGCCACGGGGCGACGCCCGCCCGGGAGCGGGCCGCAGCCGGGGGTGGGTGGCTCAGAGTCGCCAGCCGGCCGCCGAGAAGGTCGCGTCGGCGAGCCGGTTCTGCCCGGCGACGTTGGGGTGGAACCAGTCCAACGCGTTGACCTCGTCCAGGCTGAACCGCACCCGGTGCACCGCGCCGCCGTCGTAGCGGCACCGCGACCCGTACGCCCGGCAGGCCGCCTTGAGCTGGCTGTTGTACGCGTCGATCCGCTCGGCGAAGCGGGCCCGACGGTCCCGGTCGGCCTTGGCGTCCGAGGTGGGGTTCGCCAGCAGCGCCGGGCAGATCCCGGTCTTCCAGATCCGTACCGCGCGGGACTCGGTGTGCCCGATCTCCCAGAGCCGGTTGAGGTCGGGGATGCTGGCCACCAGGACCCGGGCCTTCGGGCGGCCCTCCCGCAGCACCCGCAGCGCCCGGTCGACCTGGCTGCGGAAGGTGGCGGTCGCGGTCATCACGTCGATGTCGTTGCGGCAGGCGTCGTTCGCGCCGATCAGCACGGTGACGTAGTCGGCCTTGTCCTTGACGGCGGCGCCGGCCTGCCCGGCGAGGGCCTCGGCGCGGGCCCCCGGTACGGCGTGGTTGCGGGCCCGGTTGCGGATCGGCGCCCCGGCGTCGAGCAGCCGCCGGTAGTGGCTCTCCACCCGGATGCCGTCCCCGGTCGACCAGGAGTTGCGCTGGCACGAGGTGAGTACCAGGCAGGAACCGAACCCGGTGGTGATCGAGTCGCCGAGGGCGGCCATCGTGGCGGGCAGCCCGGTCGGTGTCGATCCGCTCTTCGTCGGGCGGGGGGAGGCCCCGCCGCCCTCCTCGCAGGCGAGCGCGGTCAGCGCCAACAGGCAGGCCACGGCGGCGACCCAGCGTCGAGGCATGCGTCTTCCCCTGGTCAGACGGCGCAGAGCGACAGCCCGGTCACTCTACGGCCCGTACCGGGTGCGGTGGCCCGCTCGTGTCGACTTCCGGGCAGATTCAACAGCTCGAAACATGAATCTGGTAAGACCGGGTCGGACCGGGGCTCTCCGGGCAGGTCGTCCTCCGGCACCGGCCCGACAGGCAGCGTCTCCGTGGGTGATCCGGGCGTCGGGGCCGGTTAGTGGCGTCCGTGCCGGGGTAGGCCGAGACGATGACGAGATCGCAGCCCCGGCGCGCCCGTGGCACGGTCGGCCACGCGTACAGCGCGTTGAACCTGCGCCTGGCGTTGGCCCTGTTCGGCCTGGTCACCATGACCGTCCTCGCGGTCGGGGCGTTCTGGGCCGGGCTGGCCTGGCTGGGCGTGCTCTGCGCGCTGTTCGCCGTCGTGGCGGTGGTCGACCTGGTCGTCATCCAGCGCCGCCGTGCCGCCCGCCGCCGTGAGCAGCCGGGCGCGCGGCACTCACTCTTCGAGTGACAGGAGTACGAGATGCCCATCGCCACCACCAACCCCGCCACCGGTCAGGTGCTCAAGTCGTACGAGCCGATGTCGGCCGAGCAGATCGACGCCGCCATCGAACGGGCCGACCTGGCGTTCCGGGACCTGCACCGGACCACGGTCGCCCAGCGGGCGCAGTGGATGAACGCCGCCGCGGACCTGCTCGACGCCGAACGCGACGAGACCGCCCGGCTGATGACCACCGAGATGGGCAAGACCTACGCCGCGGCGCAGGCCGAGGTCACCAAGTGCGCCACCGCCTGCCGGTTCTACGCGGCGAACGCGGAGCGGATGCTCGCCGACGAGCCCGCCGACGCCGCCGCGGTGAAGGCGAAGCGGGCCTTCGTCCGCTACCAGCCGATCGGGGCGGTGCTCGCGGTGATGCCGTGGAACTTCCCGCTCTGGCAGGTGATGCGGTTCGCCGCGCCGGCCCTGATGGCCGGGAACACCGGCCTGCTCAAGCACGCCTCCAACGTGCCGCAGACCGCGCTCTACCTGGAGGACGTGTTCCGCCGGGCCGGGTTCCCCGAAGGGGCGTTCACCACCCTGCTGGTCGGCTCGGACGCGGTCGACCGGGTGCTCAGCGACCCCCGGGTCCGGGCGGCGACGCTGACCGGCAGCGAGGGCGCGGGCCGCTCGATCGCCCAGATCGCCGGCCGGGAGCTGAAGAAGACGGTGCTGGAACTGGGCGGCAGCGACCCGTTCGTGGTGATGCCCTCGGCCGACCTGGACCGGGCCGCCGAGGTGGCGACCACCGCCCGCTGCCAGAACAACGGCCAGTCCTGCATCGCGGCCAAGCGGTTCATCGTGCACACCGACGTCTTCGACGCGTTCGCCGAGAGGTTCGCCGCGAACATGGCCGCGCTGCGGGTCGGCGACCCGATGGACGCCGACACCGACGTCGGCCCGCTGGCCAGCGAGAGCGGGCGGGACGAGATCGACGCCCAGGTGCAGGACGCGGTGGCGCACGGCGCGACGGTGCTCTGCGGCGGCGAGAAGCCGACCGGCGACGGCTGGTTCTACCCGCCGACCGTGGTGACCGACCTGAACCCGCAGATGCGGATGTGGGCCGAGGAGGTCTTCGGCCCGGTCGCCGGGCTCTACCGGGTGTCGTCGTACGACGAGGCGGTCGAGGTGGCCAACGGCACGCCGTTCGGGTTGGGCGCGAACGCCTGGACCACCGACCCGGCCGAGCAGGAACGGTTCGCCACCGACCTGGACGCCGGCAACGTGTTCGTCAACGGCATGACCACCTCGTACCCGGAGCTGCCGTTCGGCGGGGTGAAGAACTCCGGCTACGGCCGGGAGCTGTCGGCGCTGGGGATGCGGGAGTTCTGCAACACCAAGACCGTCTGGGTGGGGGAGGGTGCCGCCACCGTCGGCGCGGGCGCGCACGCCGAGTGACCCCGTGCCGGGTGACCGGCGCGGGCGAGCTTTAACCGGACACCGTCATGGGTACGGAAGGACGCCATGACGGTGTTCGGCTTCCACGCCTCCCACGAGCAGATCCATCCGAGCCGCCTGCTGGAGGCGGTGGTGCACGCCGAACGCGCCGGTTTCGACGCCGCGATGTCGTCGGACCACTTCTCGCCGTGGAGCACCCGGCAGGGCCAGTCCGGGTTCGCCTGGTCCTGGCTGGGGGCCGCGCTCCAGGCCACCGGGTTGCCGTTCGGTGTGGTCAACGCCCCCGGCCAGCGCTACCACCCGGCGATCATCGCGCAGGCGATCGGCACCCTGGGCGCGATGTACCCGGGCCGGTTCTGGGCGGCGCTGGGCACCGGCGAGGCGAGCAACGAGCACATCACCGGCGACGGCTGGCCGCGCAAGGACGTGCGGACCGCCCGGCTGCGGGAGTGCGTGGAGGTGATCCGGGCGCTGCTGGCCGGCGAGGAGGTCAGCCACGACGGGCTGGTCCGGGTGGACCGGGCGAAGCTGTGGACCCGCCCGGAGGAACCGCCGGCGCTGATCGGGGCGGCGGTCAGCATGGCCACCGCCCGCTGGTGCGCCGAGTGGGCGGACGGCCTGATCACGGTGAACGCCCCGACCGCGCACCTGCGCGAGATGATCGACGCCTACCGGGACGCGGGCGGGCGGGGGCCGCTGCACCTCCAGGTGCACGTGAGCTGGGCGCCGGAGCAGGCCGAGGCGGAGGCCATCGCGTACGAGCAGTGGCGCAGCAACGTCTTCGCGCCGCCGGTCTGCTGGGACCTCGACACCGCCGAGCACTTCGACGTGGTCAGCGAGCGGGTGCCGATGGAGCAGGTCACCGAGGTGGTGAACGTGTCGGCCGACCTGGGCCGGCACGTCGGCTGGCTGGAGGAGTACCTGTCGCTGGGCTTCGACCAGATCGCCCTGCACCACGTCGGGCAGGAGCAGCGCGCCTTCATCGACACGTTCGGTGCGGAGGTGCTGCCGAAGCTGCGCGCCGCCGGGTGATCACCCCGGGCCGTCCGTACGCCTAGGCTGCTACTCCATGGAAGCTCTGTTCGAGGTCGTGGTCTTCCTGGCGATCGCGACCTTCGGTGCCGCGCTGGCCCGCAAGCTGGGTCTGCTCGCGCCGATCCTGCTGGTGGTGCTCGGCCTCGGGCTGTCCTTCCTGCCGGGCTTCCCGCACGTGCGGCTCGATCCCGACCTGGTGCTGGTGGGCATCCTGCCGCCGCTGCTCTACGTGGCGGCGTTGGGGACCTCGGTGCCGGCGTTCCGGCTCAACCTGCGGCCGATCCTGCTGCTCGCGGTGGGCCTGGTGATCTTCACCGCGTTCGTGGTGGGCACGGTGGTGCACCTGCTCCTGCCCGACCTGCCGTACGCGATCTGCGTGGCGCTGGGCGCGGTGGTGGCGCCGCCGGACGCGATCGCGGCCACCGCGGTGGCCCGGCGGGTGGGTCTGCCCCGGCGGGTGGTGACCATCCTGGAGGGGGAGAGCCTGGTCAACGACGCCACCGCGCTGGTGCTGCTGCGGGTGGCGATCGTCGCGGCCACCGCCAGCGCCGGTTCGGTCGGCTTCGGGTACGTGGCGCAGGAGGTGGTGGTCGCCACCGGCGGCGGGGTGCTGGTCGGGCTGCTGGGGGTGGTGGTCTTCGGGTTCCTGCACAAGCGGACCACCGATCCGCTGCTGGACAACGCGCTGTCGTTGATCGTGCCGTTCGCGGTGGTCTTCGCCGCGGAGGAGATCCACGCGTCCGGGGTGGTGGCGGTGGTGGTCACCGGGTTGGGCATCGGCCACAAGATGCCGCTGCTGCTGTCGGCGGCCTCCCGGTTGCAGACCGGCGCGTTCTGGCGGCTGGTCCAGTTCCTGCTGGAGGGGCTGGTGTTCCTGCTGGTCGGCCTGCAACTGCCCGAGGTGCTGCGGGATCTCGACGAGCCGACCGGCCGGCTGGTGGGGATCACCGCGGCGGTGTTGGCGGCGGTCTTCCTGGCCCGGTTCGTCTGGGTCTTCCCGGCCACCTACCTGGCCCGGCTGGTGCCCCGGGTCCGGCAGCGGGACCCGGCCACGCCGGTGCAGTTCCCGATCGTCATCGGCTGGGCCGGGATGCGCGGGGTGGTGACGCTGGCCGCCGCGCTGGGTCTGCCGCTGACCCTGGCCGGGGGTCAGCCCTACCAGCGGGCGTTGTTCATCTGGCTGGCCTTCGCGGTGATCGTGGCGACGCTGGTCGGGCAGGGGGCGACCCTGCCGTGGGTGGCCCGCCGGTTGAAACTGCCCCCGGACGACCCGGTGGCCGACGCGCTCTCCGCCGCGACGGTGCAGCAGCAGGCCGGCCGGGCGGCCCGGGAGAAGCTGGACGAGTTGGCCGACGGCGCGCCGCCGGCCGTGGTGGAGCGGTTGCGCGGGCTGGTGCAGAGCCGCACCAACCTGGCGTGGGAGCGGCTCGGCGGCAGCGACCGGGAGACGCCGTCGCAGGCGTACGGTCGGCTGCGGCAGGAGATGATCGACGCCGAGCGGGAGGTCTTCCGGGCCGCCCGTGACGAGGGACGGATTCCCGAGGAGGTGCTGGTGCGGGCGTACCGCGACCTGGACCTGGAGGAGTCGTTGTTGCGACGGGAGAGTGACTGATGAGCTGTGCGCACCTGACCGGGGCGGGAGCCGCCGAGCCGAGCGTCACCGACGCCTGCCCGGAGTGCGTGGCCGTCGGCAACGACGACTGGGTGCACCTGCGGTCGTGTGTGGAGTGTGGGCAGGTGGGGTGCTGCGACTCGTCGCCGTACCAGCACGCGACGAAGCACTTCGAGTCGAGCGGGCACCCGGTGATGCGGTCCATCCAGCCGGGGGAGTCGTGGCGCTGGTGCTTCGTCGACGAGGAGATCGGCTGAGCCGTCCGGTGGTGGCGGTATGACGTAACCGCTATTCGACCGGGTTCCGACCGACCGCTTAACATCGGTGAACTTCTATCGATGGGAGGTCGGACGATGCGCCGACGACAGTTCTCGCGTACCGCCGGGACCCTGCTGGCGCTGGTGCTCACGGCGACCGGCGTGGTCGCCGCGGGCGGCGGCACGGCGTCCGCCGCCGCGCGGACGGTCTACTACGACGCGAGCCGGGCCGGGGAGTTCCGCACCAACTTCGACCAGGCCGCGACGATCTGGAACAGCTCGGTGACCAACGTCCGGCTGGTCGCCCGCACGCCCGGCAACATCACCATCTACGTCGACACCGGCTGGCCCCGCGCGCAGACCACCAGCCTGGGCAACGGCCGGGTCTGGATGGGCACCCAGGCTGTCGACCAGGGGTACGACCGGACCCGGATCGCCACCCACGAGATCGGTCACATCCTCGGCCTGCCCGACAACCGGACCGGCCTGTGCACCGACCTGATGTCGGGCAGCAGCGCCCCGGTGTCGTGCCGCAACGCCAAGCCGAGCGCCACCGAGGCGTCCCGGGTCAACGCGCTGTTCGCCGGCTCGCTCACCGCGCCGGCCGGGGTCGGCTACGTCTGGCGTGGCGACGGTGCCGCCGCGCCGGTCGTCGCCGGTGCCCCCGCCGGTTCCTGAGCCCCCGTCGGTCCATGGTGGAGGGGCCGTTCCCGCCCCTCCACGGGAACGGCCCCGGTGGGCGTCGCCGGTGGGGGTCCGGCCCGTCGGCGACGCCGTCCTGATCTCACCGTGCCAAAGGGTTGCGGTACGATCACACCGCGTAGCAAGATGACTCCGGATATCCAGGATGTCCGGGGAGGGTCAGGATGAATCTGGCAGTCAAAGAGGCGATGGCCGAGGCGGGTGAGACGGCCGAGAGCCTCGCCGCTCGCATCGGAGTCGACCCGAAGACCGCCGCGCGCTGGGCCAGCCAGGGGCGAATTCCTCAAACCCGGCATCGTGCCGAGGTCGCCGCGCTGCTCAAGCGGGACGTCCTGGACCTGTGGCCCGACCTGCACAAGCGACACGAGCCGGTGTGGTTCCGGCCGTGGGCCGACATCGAACGCGAGGCCGTCGTGCTACGCGGTTTCGAGCTGGCCTGGGTGCCCGGCCTGCTCCAGACCGAGGCGTACGCGCGGGCGACCCTGGCCGGGGAGACCCTGACCGAGGAGGAGGTCGACCAGCTCATCACGGCCCGCCTCACCCGCCAGGCGATCCTGCACCGCGACCGACCGCCGCTGCTGGTCGCCGTCATCGACGAGTCGGTGCTGCACCGCCCGGTGCGGGGCCGGCCCGAGCTGATGCGCGAGCAGTGCGCCCACCTTGCCGCCTGCGCCGAGCTGCCGACCGTGCAGGTGCACGTGGTCCCGGCCGAGACAGGCATGTACGCCGGCCTCGGCGGACCCTTCGTCGTCGCCGAGCTGGACGACGGAACGCGAGTGGCGCACGTCGATGGGCAGGTGCGCGCGCAGATCATCGACCAGCGCACGGATATCGCTGTCCTGGAGCGTCGGTGGGCGCGCATAGTGGGGGAGGCCCTACCCCGGGCGCGATCCCTGGAACTCGTCAGGAAAGCGGCGGCATCATGGAGCTGAGCGGCGCTCGGTGGCACAAGAGCACCAGGAGCGGCAACAATGGTGGCAACTGCGTCGAGGTGGCGGACAACCTGCCCGGCGTCGTCCTCGTCCGCGACACGAAGGACCGCGCCGGCGGCACCCTGGCCTTCACCCCGGGCGCCTGGCGTGGCTTCCTGCGCCTGGCCCGGTCGACACGACAGGCCGGCTGACCGCCCCGCCCCGCCGCCGCGCCGGGACGATCGGTCGGGTGCGGGTCAGGGCACGGGGTGGTGGCGCAGCGCGGCGATGAACCAGTCCAGCACCGGCGTCAGGGTGGGCGGCGCGGTCCAGCCGTTGACCGTCGCGAGGAGCTGGAAGTACCGCTCGGTCCGCGGGTCGTTGGCGACCTCCAGGCGGGCCAGCAACGCGCTGCGGTAGCCGGCGTCGTCGACCCGGTCGAAGACCTCGCCGTACGCGCGGACCAGCGCGGCCACCACGTGGCCGGCGCGGGGCGACTCGGGGGCGATGCCGGCGGCGCGGGCCAGTTCGACGGTGTCGCGGACCCGGTGGGTGAGGTCACGGACCATCGCCACCACCTCGGGGTGGGCGTCGCCGACGGTCTCGTCGACGAACTCGTGGACGATGCGCCGACGCTCGGCGTCGGAGATCGTGGTCGGCTCGGGCATCGGACTCGTCTCCACTGCTGGGCCGGGCGGGCGTGCCGGGCGGTCGGACGGGGGGCGCCGGGCGGTCGGGGGACGACCGCCCGGCGCGCTCGGACCCCGGGTGGCAGCCCGGGGCCCGAGGGTAGGAGAGCCGGTCAGGACACCGTGCAGGCGACGCCGTTGACGGTGATCAGGTCCGGTGCCGGATTGGCCAGCGTGCCGGTCCTGGCGAGCAGACCGAAGGTGATGCTGCCACCCGGCGCGATCTTCGCGTTGTACGACTCGTTCTTCGCCGTCACGGTGGCCCCGGACTGGGTCACCTTCGCCGTCCACGCCTGGGTGACCTTCTGGTCGCCGGTGTAGGCGTAGCGCAGGGTCCAGCCGTTGATCGCGGTGTCGCCGGTGTTGCGCAGGACGACCTGGGTGTTGGAGCCGTCCGGCCAGGTGCCGTGCACCTGGTAGCTGACCGCGCAGATGCGCGGGGCCACCGCCTTGGCGTCACCCTGGTCGGCGAGGAACGACGCGAGCCAGGCCAGCGCCGAGTTCCAGTTGATCGCCACCTCGTTGGTCGAGTACGAGTTGATGTCGTCGACGTAGCAGAACATCGGCGCGCAGCCCTTGAGCAGCTGGGCGACGAACGGGTCCTGCAGGGCGGCGTTCGGGCCGCCGGCGAGCGAGCCCACCGGCGGGTTCGGCATGGCCGGGTTGAGCTGGTTGCCGAAGATCCGGCTGTGCTGGTTGCGCGCGTTCTGCTCGCCCCAGCCGGTCACGTACGACATGTTCAGCGCGTTGCGGCCGAGCAGGTAGTCGGTCGCCTGCACGGTGCCGTCCCGGTACTTCGCGTCCCGGGTCAGGTCGAACGCGGTGGCCAGCACCACCATGTTGTTGATGATGTTGCTGTTGCTGCCCCAGACGTAGCTGCCCGCCTCGCCCGGCACCGGCAGGCCGTACGCCTGGGCGTGCAGGGTGGTCAGGTAGTTGTCGGCGGCGGCGGTGACCGAGGCGCGGACCCGGGCCTTGTCGGCGGCCGGCAGGCCGTTCGGCACGGTGGCCAGGTCGAGCCGGCCGATCGCGGCCACGCTCTGCCAGCTGAACGCGCCGCCGGCGGCGAACACGTCGCCGGTGTGGTGGGGCGAGGCGGTCAGGTCGTCCAGGTACGCCTTCTTGCCGGTGGTCAGGTACAGCTCGACCGCGGCCCAGTAGAACTCGTCGGTGACGTTGGTGTCGTCGTACGCGCCGCCGCCGATGCCGTCGTTCGGGTCGGCGTAGACCGCCGGGTGCGCCTTGGCGGCGGCGTACGCGGTCGTCGCGGCGGTGCCGCAGCGGGCGGCGAACGCCGCGTCGTACGGGGCGAACAGGCGCTGGCACTGTGCGGCGACGGCGGCCAGGTTGAGGGTGGCGGCGGTCGACGGCGGGTGCAGCTCACGCGGCTGGGCGTCGTCCTGCGGGGCGAGCGGCAGGCCGGTCCACGCCTTGTCGTGGATCTTGTGGTGGGCCATCCCGGCCAGCGGCTTGCCGGCCGGCACCTGCATCCGGAGCAGGAACCCGATCTCCCAGCGGGCCTCGTCGAGGACGTCCGGCACGGCGTTGCCCCGCTCGGGCAGCCGCAGCGTCGAGTCGCCCAGCTTCGCGCCACCGGCGGCGGTCTCCGCCGTCTTGGTCCGCTCGAACGCGCTCAGCAGCTGGTAGGCGGCGATACCGCCGTTGACCACGTACTTGCCGTGGTCACCCGCGTCGTACCAGCCACCGCGCACGTCCAGCGAGTAGTCGCAGACGCCGGGCTGGCAGGGCACCTGGGTGTCGCCCTGGTTGGGGGCCACCCCGAGGTGGCCGGCCGGGCGGGCGTACTCCTCGCCGATCAGGTCACCGTCGATCTCGATGCCGCTGCGCTGGGCGTAGAAGAACTGCATCGCGTCGGCCCGCAGCCGGTCGTAGAGGTCGCCGGAGATGTCGAACGGGTGGCTGGTCTCGCCGTCGGCGACCAGCGTGTAGCCGGTGCCGGGGGTGCGGAAGGACGAGAAGTCGACGGTCTGCACGTTCTGCCCGGAGGCGGCGTCGACCCCGCGCGGGGTGCTCCGGCCGCTGGCGACGACCGTGCCGGCGGCCGACTTGAGCTGCCAGGGCAGCGCCCCGGTCGACTCGGTCACCACGGTGGCGTTCTTCGGGCCGCCGGGCAGGTAGCCGACCTGGTTGACCCGGACCCGGGGGCCGGTGTCCGGCACGTACGGCGGGGCGGCCTCGCCACCGCGCAACGAGACGTTGTCCAGGCAGATCCGCTGCTCGGCGGCGGCCCCGCCGACCTGGAAGATCAGCTGGGCGTTCGGGTTGTCGTCCGGGACGGTGAACGTCTGCTCGACCCGCTTGCTCGTCGGGGCGGCCACCGCCGGCACGCTCGCGTACGAGGTGTAGGGGGCGCTGCCGAGCTGGAGCACGGCGTTGACGCTCAGCCCGGGGGTGGCCGAGATGTCGAAGCTGAGCTTGTACTCCGCGCCGGCGTTGAGCCGGACCCCGTCGTGGCCGATGCCGGCGTCCCACGGGTTGGCCAGCCCGGCGGGGACGGTGACGCAGAGCCGGCCGTCGACGACGTCGAGCGGGCCGGTGCCGTAGGAGAACCAGGGCGAGACGCCCTCGCTGAAGTCGCCGTTGCTGATCTGCTCGGGGGCGTCCGGCGGGACCTCGGCGTGGGCCACGCCGGTGCCGGCGCCGGTGAGGATCAGGGTCGTCGCTGCCAGTACCGCGAGATGCCGCCGACGTCGTCGGGTCAGGATCACGGGATTCCTTTCCGGGCGGAAGGGTGGTGGGGGTGTGCCGTCGATGCCTGTCACTGGGAGCGCTCCCAGCTATCAGCCAGATGTTTCCAGCGCGTCTCGTCCCTGTCAATCGATTCGACTGGATGACCTTCGGGCTGGTCGGGGCGTACCGCAGCGGCCCGGACCGACACCGACGGCAGTGAGATTCGCCGCGCCACGCGCAGTCGTCCTGATCTCCTAGAGACAACAACACCCTCCGCCTGGCAGGCTGCCACCCATGACCCTGAAGCTTCGTTCCGTCGGGACGAGCGACCGTGGGCTGATCCGCAGCGGAAACCAGGACGCCATGCACTCCGGAGCCTGGCTCGTCGCCGTCGCCGACGGCATGGGCGGGATGGCGGCCGGCGACCTGGCCAGCCGGATCGCCATCGACGCGGTCGCCCCACTGGACGTGGAGACCCCCGAGGACGCCCTGGTGGCGGCGTTGCAGACCGGCATCGAGCTGGCCACCGCGCGGATCCACCAGGCCGTCCGGGAGGACCCCGAGCGGCAGGGCATGGGCACCACACTGACCGCTCTGCTCTTCTCCCGCACCGGCAGCTGCCTGGCGCTGGCCCACGTCGGCGACTCCCGGGCCTACCTGTTCCGCGAGGGCACCCTCAAACAGGTCACCCGGGACGACACCTTCGTCCAGATGCTCGTCGACCAGGGGGTGATCAGCCCCGAGGAGGCGTCCAGCCACCCCCGCCGGGCCGTGGTCACCCAGGCGTTGCAGGGCGAGCAGGTCTCCCCGTCGTACGCCACGATGGTGCCCCGGGCCGGCGACCGCTGGCTGCTGTGCAGCGACGGCCTGTCCAACGTCGTCCGCCCGGACACCCTCACCGAGGTGCTCCGGGAGACCCCGGACCGGGAGGACTGCGCCCGCCGCCTGATCGACCTCGCCCTGCGGGCCGGCGGCCCGGACAACATCACCGTGCTCATCGCCGACGTCGTCGACGAGTGACCGCCACCGGCGGCGCGCCGGCTCAGCGGCGGCGGTGCGTGGTGTGCCGGGTCGGCGCGGCCGTGACCGGGTCCTCCGGCCAGGGGTGGCGCGGGTAACGCCCCCGCAGCTCCCCGCGCACCTGCGGGTAGCCGGTACGCCAGAACGACGCCAGGTCGGCGGTGACCGCGACGGGCCGGCCGGCGGGGGAGAGCAGGTGCAGCAGCACCGGCACCCGGCCGTCGGCCAGCCGGGGCGCCTGCTGCCAGCCGAACGTCTCCTGGAGCTTCACCGCCAGCACCGGCGCGGCCGGGTCGGCGTAGTCCACCCGGACCCGGGAGCCGCTGGGCACCTCGATGCGTTCCGGGGCCAGCTCGTCCAGCCGGCCCGCCTGCGGCCAGGGCAGCAGCCGGCGCAGCGCCCCGGTCACGTCGATCCGGGCCAGGTCGGCCCGGCGCCGTGCGGCGGCCAGCTCCGGCCCGAGCCACCGGTCG
>NZ_JACGMO010000135.1:0-20721 GCF_015354745.1 Micromonospora sp. S-DT3-3-22 | reverse complement strand
GGCGGGCGGCGGCGGTGAGGTCGACGACGGCGTCGGCGGCGGTGGACGCGGTGAGGGCCGCCAGCGCGTGCCGTCCCAGCGTCGCCACGTCGTCGCACCGCTGCTCGCGGAGCACGGCGAGGACGCGGGCGTGCAGCCGGGTCCGGCGCAGCAGCGGGAGGCCGTGGTAGAGCACGTCGCGCAGCATGACGTGGGCGAACCGCACCCGCCCCGGTGCGGGCTCGACGAGCAGGCCGGCCGTCACCCCGGCCTCCAGCCCGGCCAGGACCGGCTCCTCCGGGCCGCCGTCGACCGCGATCAGGAGATCGACGTCGACCTCCACGCCGCAGACCGCGGCCTGCCGCAGCACCGTCCGCGCGTCCGCCGGCAACCGTGCCAGCCGGCGGGCCAGCAGGTGCCCGAGGCCGGCGGGCACACCGTCGAGCGCCGCCGCCGGCCCCTCCGCGGCGACCAGCCCGGCCAGCTCGATGGCGAACAGCGGATTGCCCGCCGAACGGTCCCGGACCGTGCGCAGCACCGCCGGGTCGTGCACGCCGTGCCGGCGCAGCACCGCGGTGACGGCCTCCGCGTCGAGGCCACCGAGCGTGACCTCGACCGCCGGCACACCGGCCAGCGCCGCCCGCGCCGCCACCACGTCGTCGGTCACCTCGTCCGGCCGGTACGTCACCACGACCAGCACCGGCGCACCGGCGAGGGCGGCGGCGAGATGCCGCAGGACACGCAGGGTCGCCCCGTCGGCGTGGTGGACGTCCTCGACCACCAGCAGCAGCGGGTCGTGCCCGGCCAGCCGGAACAGGTGGGCGGCCAGGGCCCGACCGAGGTGGAACTCGTCGTACCCGCCCCGGGCGTCGTCCGGCCCGTCGGGGTCCAGCAGCAGGTCCCGGTGCTCCGGCTCCCCGGGCGGCAGGAACCGCCGGGTGGCGGCGGCCACCTCGCGCCACGCCCACGCCGGGGGAGCACCCGCCACCGGCGGGCAGGTGCCGACCGCCGTCCGCCAGCCGGCGTCGGCGAGGCCCTCGGCGAACTGCCCCACCAGCGTCGACTTGCCGGCCCCGGCCTCCGCGCCGAGCCAGCAGACGCCGAGCCCCGACCGGGCGGCCCGGTCGGCCGCCGCGCGCAGCCGGGCCAGCTCCGCCGTACGCCCGCACACCCGGCGCGGGCCCGGCGCGGCGGGCGGCCCGGTCGCCGCCGGTGGCGGGCCCGGAACGGCGGCCACCGGCAGTGGACCCGGTGTGCTGTGCACCGGTGGCCCGGGGACGGCCGGCTCCAGCCGGGGGCTCTGCCGCAGCAGGTCCGTCTCCAGGGTCCGCAGGGCCCGGCTGGGGTCGATGCCCAACTGCTCGGCCAGCGTCGCGCGGACGGCACGCAGCACGTCCAACGCGTCGGCCTGCCGACCGAGGCGGTACAGGGCGACCGCGAGCAGCATCGCGGCCCGTTCCCGCAGCGGGTGCTCGCGTACGTGCGGGTCGAGGTCACGTACCACCTCGTGCGGCCGGTCGAGTTCGAGCAGCAGCCCGGCGCGCTGTTCGACGGCGGTCGACCGGAGCTGGGTCAGCCGCTCGCCCTCCCGGTCCGCCCACGGCTCCCCACCGAACTCGGCGTACGGGGTGTCGGCACCCCAGCAGGCGAGCGCCGCGTCGAGGCCGGTGAGCGCCGCGACGGGCCCGGGTGCGGCGTCCGGCGTCGCGGACCGTAGCGCCGCCTCGAACCGCCAGGCGTCCACGTGCGCGGTCGGCAGCCGCAGGGCGTACCCGGGGGCGACGGTGACCAGGACCCGGGCGGGGGTCCGTGCGCGTCGGTGCGGTTCCAGGACGCGACGCAGGTTCGACACGTACACCTGGAGGGCGGCCCGGGCCCGGCGCGGCGGGTCACCCGCCCAGAGATCGTCGACGAGCCGGTCCACCGACACGACGTGGCCGCCGCCGGCGACGAGCCGGGCCAGCACCGCGCGTTGCCGGGGCGCGCCGAGGTCGACCGGCGTGCCGTCCCGGGCGGCCCGCACCGGGCCGAGCACGCCGATCGTCGTCACGTCCGGACCCCGCTCAGCGGGTGGAGATGCCTCCGCTGAGCGCGGCGGAGGTCAGACCCGCCTCGTTCGAGACCACCACCACGTGCACGAAGGCCTGCGGCATGTGGGTGAAGTGCCAGGTACGCCGCCCGGTGTCCGGGGTGCCGTAGATGACCGCCCGCGCGACGCCGACCTCGGTGGTGGGGATCGGCGCACCCCAGGTGGGCTGCGGGATCGGCAGCGAGGGCCCGCCTGGCGGGGTGGTCGGCAGCCCCGGATCGGCCGGGGTGTCGTCCGGTGTGGTCTGCAACCAGCTCAGATCGATCCGGTAGTTGTCCTCCCGCACCGAGTTGTCGGTGAAGGTGACGTCCAGGGTCCGCTTGCCCTCCTGGTATCCGGCGGAGAGCGTCAGCCCGCTCGGCGCGGCCGGGACGACCCGGTACTGCGGGCAGGACAGCGGGGCGACCTCCGGCACCGGCTGGCTGCCGTCGGGCACGTTGTTCGCGGTGACGCAGAACGTGTGCACCCCGGCCAGCGCCGAACTCGGCACGGTGAACGAGAAGCCGACGAAACCATTCCGCTCGACGTGCCACAGGTTCGCCGGACGGGTCACCGCCGGCGGCACGTCGGTCTGCACCGTCACCTGCACCGGGCCGCCGTTGGGGTCGCTGGCCCAGCCACTGACCCGGACCGCCCCGCCGACGTACTCCCACGACTCCAGCCAGCCCATCGGGTACTTGTCGCTGCCCACCGGCGGGGGAGTCGGCTCGGTGGGGCTGTCGTCGCAGGCCGACGGCGGGTCGGGAACGTCGCAGTTGGGGCGGGCCAGCGCGGTGCCGGCCGCGGCCACGGTCAGCCCGGCGCTGACGGTGAGCGCCAGACCGACGGCGAGGATTCTCTTCATACCCCCAGCACAGCAACCACCACTTGGTCCGCACCTGGCGTGGCCGGCGGCGGACGCGTTTAGCCGTCGCCAAGCGACGCCGGGTCCCATCGGTCGGGGCAGCGACCTGCCCGGGGTGCGGTCGCACCAGGACGGAGGGAACGGTATGGGCACCATGGTGGTCACCGGATCGGTGGACGGCATCGGCCGGCGTACGGCGGCGCGGTTCGTCGCCGCCGGGCACCGCGTCGTGCTGCACGCCCGCGACGAGGACCGGGCGGCGGTGGCGAAGGCGGCGATCCCGGACGCGGCCGGGGTGGTGGTCGGCGACCTGGCCTCGCTCGCGCAGACCACGGCGCTCGCCCGGTCGCTGGCCGCGTTCGGCCGGTACGACGCGATCGTCCACAACGCCGGGATCGCCCGCCTCGACGCCGTCGAGCGGGAGCTGACCGGTGACGGGCTGGAGTCGACGTTCCAGGTCAACGTGCTGGCGCCGTACCTGTTGACGGCGTTGCTGCCGCCGCCCGGCCGGCTGGTGTTCGTGTCGTCGGCGATGGCCGCCGACGGGATCACCGACCTGGGCGACCTGCGGTACGACACCCGCCCCTTCAACGGCGTCGAGGCGTACTCCACCTCGAAGCTGCTGGACCTGGCGCTCGCCGTGGCCGTGGCCCGCCGCTGGCCCGCCACCCTGAGCAACGCCGTCGACCCCGGCTGGGTACGCACCCGGATGGGCGGTGCCGCCGCCCCGACCAGCCCCGACGACGCCGCCCGCGCCCAGGTGCGCCTCGCCGTGGGCACCGACCCCGACGTCCTGGTCAGCGGCCGGTACGTCAGCGCGCGCGACTGGCGGCCGTCGCCGGCCCGGCTCGCCCCGCTCGGGGAGGAACTGCTGGCCTACTGCGCGCAGCTCACCGGCGTCACCCTGCCCGACGCCCGGCCGAGCTGACCGGCCGACGGCGGTAGCGCGCCGGGCGACGGCGGGTGACCGCCCGAACCCGGCCCCGCAGCGGTCGCCCCCGGTCACGCCGACCGGTCCGGGACCGGGGTGGCCGGGGCCTCGGCCGGGCTGGGCGCGCCCAGCCCGTGATCGCGGGCCAGGGCGATCGCCTCGGCGCGGCTGCCCAGGTGCAACTTGACCAGGATGACCGAGACGTTGTTGCGGACGGTCTTGGCGCTCAACCCGAGCCGGTGCGCGATCAGCGGATTCGACAGCCCCCGGGCGAGCAGTTCGAGGATCTCCCGTTCCCGGTCGGTGAGCTGCGGGAACGGGGCGTCGGCGCGGGCACCCAGCAGCGCGCCGGCCCGGTCGGCGAGCGGACCGCCGAGGATCAGGTCGCCGCCGGCCACCCCCCGGATACCCCGTTCCACGTCGGCGGCCGAGGCACCCTTGAGCAGGTAGCCACGGGCCCCGGCGCGCAGCGCGGCGACCAGCGACGCGTCGTCGTTGAGCATGCTCACCACCAGCACCCGCACCGCCGGATGGTCGCGGCGCAGCAGCCGGGTCACCTCGATCCCCGACCCCTGGCCGAGGTGCAGGTCCATCAGCACCACGTCCGGGCGTACCCGGGCGACGAGCGCCAGGGCGGTCGACGCGTCGGCGGCCTCGCCCACGCACTCGATGCCACCCAACGTGTCGAGCAACGCGCCCATGCCCAGCCGGAAGACCGGGTGGTCGTCCACCACGGCGACGCGGATCGGGGTGTCGGTCACGGCTGCTCCAGGGGGACGGTCAGGCAGACGGTGGTGCCCCGGGGGCCGGCCGGCCCCACGGTGAGGGTCGCGCCCACCGCCTCGGCCCGCTCCCGCATCGCGTGCAGGCCGACGCCGTGGCTGGTGGGGCCGGCCGGAAGGCCCCGACCCTGATCGGTGACGGTGACCCGTAGCCGGTCGGGCCGCTGGTCCAGCGACACGGTGCACCGGTCCACCCCGGCGTGCCGCTGCACGTTGCGGATCGCCTCGGCGGTGACCCCGTAGGCGGCGGTCGCGACCGGCTCCGGCAGCGGCGTCAGGGTGGCCGGCCCGTGCAGCACGATCCGCAGGCCGCTACGGGCGTACTGGTCCCGCAGCAGGTGCAGGGCGGGGCTCAGGCCGCCGTCGGCGAGCACCGGGGGCAGCAGGCCGTGCGCCATGTCCCGGACCTCCGCCGCCCGTGCCGTCAGCTCGCCGGTCAACCGGTCCAGCAGGTTCTCGGCCCGTTCCGGGTCGCGGCGCAGCAGGTTGCGGGTGGCGGCCAACCCCAACCCGATGCCGCTGAGCGCGGGGCCGAGGCCGTCGTGCAGATCCCGACGCAGGGAGCGGCGCTCCTCGTCGCGTACCTCGGCCAGCCGTTGCCGGGAGCGGGCCAGGTCCCGGTTGGTGCCGGCCAGGTCCACGACCGCGGCGACCACCGGGGCGAGGACGGTGAGCTGCTCGCGGGCCCGGCCGTCGAGCAGCTCACCGGGCAGGGGCCAGGCGTGCAACTGGCCGACGAGCCGGTCGCCGCTGGTCAACGGCACGGTCAACGGGCGGCCGTACGGGTGCGGTGGTGGCTGCGGCCCGCCCTCGGTGATGCGCACCTCGGCGAGCCGGAGCGCGGCGGCGATCGTCGCGCTGATCTCGGTGGTGCTGCCGACGCTGTGCGCCACCCGGTGCAGCAGCGGTCCCGGGGCCTCGCCGTGCACGAGGCGGTCCACCCGCCGCTGCACCGCCTCACGCATCGGCTGGAAGGCCGCCGCGAGCACCCCGGTCACGACGAGTTGCGGCAGCGGCAGACGCTGCGGCAGCAGCCGGTCGAGCAGCGCCACCGTCGCGCAGTAGGCGGCGATCACCACCGCGGTCATCAGGTACCACACCAGGGTGCGGCGTACGGCCAGCCGCAGCCCCCACAGCTGCTGACGCAGCACCACCACCGCCACCGCGGCGGGAAAGAACGCCTGCGAGGCGAGCATCAGCAGCGCCGGCAGGGCCGCCGGGACGACCGGGGGCAGCAGGGTGGCGAGGAAGGCGAGGGTGAGCAGCCCACTGCCGGCCGTCGCCCAGCCGAGGCCGTGGCGCTGCGCGGCGGGGCCGCGTCGCCACCGCCACCCCAACCCGGCGCAGGCCAGCAGACCGAGCCCGACCAGCGGGTACGGCAGGACGGGCAGCAGCGCGGCCCGGACGCCACGCAGCCCGTCCGGCAGCGGCAGCACCCCCAGCGGCGGTGGCGCGGTGACGGCGGCGGCCATCGTCACCACCACGTAGCCGACCCCGGCGGCGACCGCGCCCCGGCCGAACCGGTCCAGCGGCCGGTCCGGTAGCAGCCAGGGCATCACCACGACCAGCGCGTACAGGCCGGGCACCCAGGCCCACCGGTGCAGCGCGGTCAGCGCCGGTGGCCCGCCGACGGCGAGCTGCCACTGGCCGGCGCACGCGGCGACCGCGCCGCCCAGCGCCGCCGCGCAGGCGATCACGGCGGGCACCCGGCTGCCGGTCCGCTGCCGGTTCAGGATCAGCCACGCCAACGTGCCGTAGACGATGCCGTCGAGCAGGTCGACCAGGGAGTAGAGCTGGGTGGCGGACCACGGCGGGGTCGCCACCGCCCAGGCGACGACCGCGCCGAGGCTGAGCAGGACGGTGCCGGTGAGAACCGCCCACCCGGTCGACCGCGCGGTCACAGATACGTTCGGCATGGCCGGTCCACTGTCTCAGCATGACCACCGCCGCCGCCACGGACCGCGCTCCCCGTCGGCGACGACGGGGACCGCACCGGCACCCCCACGGGCTTCCCTCCGGATCACTGGACGCCGCCGGGCCGGCGGACGCGCAGCGCAGCCTGTTCCGCGCCCCGTCCCGCCGGCCAGGGGCGGATGTCCCGAGCCGCCGGGACCGGCACCTCGACCGTCCGGTGGCACGGGATGCGCACGGGTCCTAGGGTGACGGCTCGACCGTCCACCGAGGGGGAACCCGTTGCCGTCACACCGACCAGCCCGTTGGCGTACCACCGCCGTCGCCCTGACCCTGGTCGTCGGGCTTCCCGCCTGCGCCGCGCCCCGCCCGCAGCGTCCGCCGACGCCTGTCGAGCAGACCCCGGAGCGCCTACGGGAGGGCACCAGGTCACCCACCCCGCAGGTCCCGCAGGCGGCCTGGTCGGTGTCGGTGCGGCGGATCGACCAGGAGCTGGGGGAGACCGGTCGGCTCATCGTCGTCCCCGACGGGCGGGAACTGCGGGCGGTGGACCGGGCCACCGGGCAGCAGCGGTGGGCGCACCCGTTCGACGGCAGCTTCCGGTACGTCATCGCCGGCGGGTCCATCGTGGTCAGCGACAACAACGACGGCGGTGTGGACGTGCTCGACGCGCTCACCGGTGCCACCCGGTGGCGGGCCGCCGGCAGCCAGGACGTGGTCGTCGACGGGCAGGCCGTCTACGCCCGGGACTGCGTCGGTGCCGGGACGGCGGCGACCTGCGTGATCATCGCCAGGGAGCTGGAGAGCGGTCGTCAACTGTGGAAACTGCCGTCCGACCGGTTCGCCCGGGTCGGCGACGTCACCCTCGGCGCGCGCCCGCCGTACGCGCCGGCCACCGGCCGGTACGTGGTGGTGCGGCTGGGCACCTCCGGCCGGGCGGCCACCTACACCCCGGTCGCCCCCACCACCGGGCGGGCCGGCGCCGGGCGGCTGCCGAACCGGGCCTGGTTCGGCTTCGCCGCCGACGACCTGCTGGTCAGCACCGACCATGACCCGCCCAAGGGGGACCGGCGCTGCACGGTCAGCATCGCCAGCGTCAACGCGGGCACCGGTGCCAAGGGCTGGTCCGGCGCGGTCTACAGCGGGCGTCGGCAGGACGGCGAGTGCGCCAAGCGGCTGGCGAACGACCGCAGCGGGAAGGAGCTGATCGGGGTCGGGACCCGGCTCGTCGCGGTCACCGCCGACGAACGGCCGCAACTGGTCGACCTGCGTACCGGCCGGACGGTCTGGCAGGGCGTCGCCGCCGGTGTCCCGATCGACGGCGACGACCGGTCGGTCCTGGTCCGCGACACCGCCGACAGCGGCGCGCTGGCGTTGCTCGACCTGGCCACCGGCGTCGCCCGCTGGACCGCGCCGGACCCGGCGCTGCCCGGTACGTCGGCGAGCTGGCGGTCGGCGGTGACGGCCCGGCTGGTGGCGGTCAGCGGGGCCGAGGACGACCGCCCGATGGTGCTGGTGTTCGAGGCGGACACCGGCCGCCAGCTCGGCCGCTATCCGGGATGGCTCGCCGGAGCCGGCACGGACTGGGTGGCGGTCAGCCACTCCGGCACCGGTGGCCTCACGGTCGACCTGCACACCTTCTGACCGCCGGCACCGACGGGGTGGGCCGCCCCGGCAGAGGTCGCCGGGGCGGCCCACCCCGTCACCGTGCGATGGCGGCACCGGCCCGGTCGGCGGTCCGGACCGGGCCGGGTGTCCCCACCCCACATCCGGACGCTCAGTCGTCGTCGCCGTCGTCGTCCCGGTCGTCGGAGTCGTCGTCCTGGTCGTCGTCGTCCCGACCGGACCGGTCGTCGGCGTCCGCCTTCTCCTGCTCGGACTTGACGATGCCGCCGTTCTCCCGGTCGACCTCGATCTCGTGCTCGGTGTCGCCGTTGATGATCTCCACACTCCAGACCGGGCGGCCTTCCTCCCGCTCCCGCTCGATCTCGGTGATCCGACCACCACCCACCTTGGCCAGCGCGATCTCACCGGCCCGCTGCTGACTCACCGCGTCGTCGGTGGCCGGGGCGGTGCTGCCCGGAGTCCCCGCCGTCGGGCCGCCGTCCGGCGTCCCGGCCGTCGGCGCGACGGTGGGGTCCGCCGGGGCGGGAGCGGTCGTCGCGGCGGTGGGGCCGGGGGCCCGTTCCGCGGCGGACACGCCGATCGCCGTGCCGGTGACGGCGAGGACGGCCGCGCCGCCGGCAGCGGCCAGGAGCAGGGATGTGCGCTTCATGATGCGTACCTCCGGAGTTCTCGGTTGGTGCGCTCAGCGTGCTCCGGCGGTGGATAGCGGCGCGCTGCGCCGACCCTAAGCTCCGGTTAAGCCGACCTGGGCGGTCCGAGCCGCAGCGTCACCACCGCGCCGCCCTGCGCGCCCGACCCCAGGTCGAGCCGGCCGCCGCTGGCCTGCGCGGCCCGCCGGGCGATGTCCAGGCCGAGCCCGGTCGAGCCGGCCTGGCTGGCCCCCCGCTCCACCAGGGCGGCCGGTATCCCCGGCCCCGCGTCGCAGACGGTCAGCGCGGCCCCGGCCGCCTCCCGGGTCAACCGGACGGTGAAGCCGGTGCCCTCCGGGGTGTGCGCGAAGACGTTGCCCAGCAGCGCGTCCACGGCCGCGGCCAACTCGTCGGCGGGCACCCCGACCGGCAGCGGCCCGGCCGCGAGGTCGAGGTCGACGGTCCGGCCGGTGTCCTCGGCCAGCACCGACCAGAAGGCGACCCGTTCCCCGACGATCGCGGCGGCGTCGGCGGTGACCGCGCCGGGACCGCCGTCAGCCGGGTCGCTGCGCCAGCGCGCCTGCCGGATCAGGCCGGTCACCGCCCGCTCCAACCCGTCCACGGCCGCCGCCACCCGGGCCGCGTCGTCCGGGTCGCGCAGCGACTCCGCCTCCAGCCGCAGCGCCGTCAACGGCGTCCGCAGCCGGTGCGACAGGTCCGCCACCTGCTCGCGTTCCTCCCGCAGCAGCACCTGTATCCGGGCGGCCAGGTGGTTGAGCGCACCGGCGACCTCCCGCAGCTCCGGCGGGCCGGCCGGCTCGGCGCGGGCGGTCAGCTCGGCGTTGGCCAGCCGGTGCGAGACCGAGGACAGTTCGGTGATCGGCCGGACCAGGGTGCGGGCCAGCCGGTCGGCCACGGCGAGGCCGAGCAGCACGAGCACGACGCCGAGCGCGGCCAGCACCAGCCAGGCGCGGGCCACCCCGGCGGTGACGTCGGCGCGGGGCACCACGGTGCGGATCACGCCGGTGCCGTCGGCCCGGCCCTGCACCGCGATCACGATCTCCCGACCGCCGTCCAGCTCCGCGGTGAGGCTCTGGCCCCGGGCGGCGAGCGCCACCGCCGGGGTACGCGGCTCCTGCGCGCCGAGCACCGTGCCGTCGGGCAGGTAGACGCTGACCGGCCGCCCCGACTCGGCGGCGAGCTGTTCCACGGTCAACCGGATCGTCGCCGTGTCGGCGGTGCCGACCACCGGCACCAGCCCCTGCACGTCGGCGGTCGCCCGGACGGTGGCCCGGTCCTCGGCGACCGTGCGCACCAGCAGGGCCAGCGGCACCAGGAAGGCCACCAGGGTCAGGCAGCTGGTCGCCGCGACCAGCAGCGCCAGCCGCCGTCTCATCCGTCGTCCCCGATCAGGAGCAGGGTTGCCACCGCTAGGCAGGCTAGCCGGTGCCACCGGACCACGGGTCGGCTCTTAACCTCCGCTTATCCTGCCGCCGGGCCCGGCTTAGCGGCCGGTCGGGCATAGTCGGGGCATGGGTCGCCGTACGCTCCTCGCCACCGCCGGCTGGCTGGCCGCCGCCGTGCTCGCCACCCTGATCGGGGTGGCCGCGATCCGGCTGGTCGGGGAGAGCATCACCGGCACCCCCGGCGGGGTGCGCAGCCAGGCCGAGGTCGAGCGGGCCCTGGCGGCCCCGGAGCCGACACCGTCGGCCCCGGCGGCGTCCGCGCCGTCGTCCCCCACCGCCGGCCCCGCTACGACGCCCGGCCTGCGCCGCAGCTTCTCCACCCCCGGCGGTACGGCGGTCGCCGAGTGCGTGGGGTCCGAGGTGCGGCTGGTCTCCTGGGCCCCGGCGCAGGGCTACCGGGTGAAGGACGTGGACCGGGGCCCGGACGACGACGCCGAGGTGACCTTCGCCGGCCCGGCGGGGGAGTTCGAGGTGAACGTGGGCTGCATCGGCGGCGAACCGGTCGCCCGCCCCGGCGACAGCGACTGAGCGTCGGGCCGGTGCGCCGCCGGTCGGCGGCGGTTCAGCCGTCGTTCGCGCCGGTGTCCACCGTCGGGAAGGTGACCTGCACCCGCAGCCCGTCGCGGCCGGTGGAGGAGGCGGTGATGATGCCCTCGTGCGCCCGGGTGATCGAGCGGGCGATCGCCAGCCCGAGGCCCGCGCCGCCGCTGTGGTCGATGCGCTTGCCGAAACGGCGTCGGAACGGCTCGAACAGGGCGGCGACCTCGTCCGGGGGGACGTCGTCGCCGGTGTTCTCGACGACCAGCGCCGGGTCGGTGCCCACCCGCACCGTGAGGGTGCCGTCGGGCCGGTTGTACTTGAGGCCGTTCTGCACCAGGTTGACGACCAGCCGTTCCAGCAGCACCTGCTCACCGACGACCAGCCGGGGGCTCAGCCGGCTGACGACCGTGACCCCGGCCTGCTCGGCCCGGCCGCAGTGGGCGTCGAGCACCGTCGCGACGATCCGGTCGAGCCGCAGCGGGACGCGGGTCAGCAGGCCACGGTCGCTCTCGCTGAGCACCAGCAGCCCCTCGATCAGCCGTTCGTTGCGTTCGTTGGTCTCCAGCAGTTGCGCGGCGAGCAGTGCGAGCTGGTCGTCGGTGAGGCTGCGGGCCAGGCCGACCTCGATCAGGGTGCGCTGGACGGCGAGCGGGGTGCGCAGCTCGTGGGACGCGTCGGCGGCGAACCGGCGCTGCGCCTCGTATCCCACCGCGATCCGGTCCATCATCTCGTCGATGGTGCGGCCGAGGACGGCCAGCTCGTCGCGGCCGGGGCCGGGCCTGAGCCGGTGGCCCAGGTTCTGCGGCCCGACGTCGGCGATCACCGGGACGAGGTCCCGCAGCGGGCGCAGGCACCAGCGGACGGCCGGGTAGGCGGCGGCCAGCAGGGCCAGCAGCACCACCGTGACGGCGATCGCCAGGGGGATGCTCGGCCGTCGGAACACCTGGACGCAGACGAACGGGGCGTCGCCCGCCGGGGCCTGCAACGCGGGGGTGGCGCACCAGGACGGGCCGAACTCCCGCCACAGCGCGAGCAGCATGTCGGCGGCCGTCGTCACGAACGGGGCGACGAGCAGGAGCGCCCCGACGACCAGGAGCATCCGCCGGGCCGGTGAGGGCAGGTTCATGCCCCGAGCCGGTAGCCGACGCGGGGCACGGTGTGGATCACCGGCGGGTCCCCGAGCTTGCGGCGCAGGGTCATCACGGTGGTCCGTACGGTGTTGGTGAACGGGTCGGCGTGTTCGTCCCACGCCTGTTCCAGCAGGTCCTCGGCGCTGACCAGCCGGCCGCCGGCGCGCATCAGCACGTGCAGGACGGCGTACTCCTTGGGGGACAGCGACAGCGGCATCCCGTCGCGGGTGGCCGTGTGCCGGGTGACGTCCAGCACGATGCCGTCCTGTTCCAGCACCGGGGGCAGCGCCGGAGTCGAGCGCCGGGACAGCGCCTGCAACCGGGCGACGAGTTCGGCGAAGGCGAACGGCTTGGTGAGGTAGTCGTCCGCGCCCAGGCCGAGACCCTCGACGCGTTGCCGGATGCCGGCGGCGGCGGTCAGCAGCAGCACCCGGGTGCCGGTGGTGGAGCCGGCGATCCACCGGCACACCTCGTCGCCGCTCTGGCCGGGCATGTCCCGGTCGAGCACGGCCACGTCGTAGCGGTTGACGGCGAGCCGCTCCAGGGCGCTGTCGCCGTCGTAGACCACGTCGACGGCCATGGACAACCGGCGCAGCCCCTCGGCCACCATGTCGGCCAGCACCCGCTCGTCGTCGGCCATCAGCACCCGCACGCCGCCCCCCTTCCCGTCGTTCCCCCGTGCCCGGGACCGCCCGCAAGGCTGGCACCCGGCGCATAAAGAACCGATAAGGGCGCCGCTGACGCCGCCCGGACGGCCGGGGCCGCAGCATCGCAGCGTTCCTGCTCCCGTACGTACAGGCTGGTGAACCCGTGCTCCGACTCGCCACACAGTGTGTCATGGTCGTCCTGACGGCCACGGTGGTTGCCGTCGCTCCCGTCGCTCCCCGGCCGGCGTCGGCGATCGCCCACGGCGAGGACGCGGCCGACGGCGCGTACCGGTTCACCGCCCGGCTGACCATGACCGGTCTGCCGGCGGCCGGCGGTGGCACCCGGGACAGTTGGTGCTCCGGCGCGCTGGTCGCCCCGCGCTGGGTGATCACGGCCGGCCACTGCTTCCGTACCCCGGACGGCCGGCGGGTCGGCCGGACGGTGGCCGGGCGGACCACCGTCACGGTCGGGCGGACGGACCTCGGCGGCCGGGACGGCTACGAGGCCGGCGTCGTCGCGGTCCGTCAGGCGGACGGCGCGGACGTGGCCCTGGTCGAACTCGACACCGCGATCACCGGTGTGGCACCGCTGGGGCTCGCCGACGTGCCGCCGGTGGCGGGCGAGGTGCTGCGGTTGACCGGGTACGGGCTGACGGCCGCCGACGCCGCCGCGCCGACGCAGCGGCTCCAGACCGGCGAGTTCACCGTCGGTCGGGTCGGTACCGACGTCGTCGAGACCTCCGGCCGGCGGCCCCGGACGGACACCAGTCCGTGTCCGCACGACTCCGGCGGCCCGTACTTCCGGGAGCGGGCCGACGGTACGGCCGTCCTGGTCGCCGTGGTGAGCACCGGTCCGGGGTGTCCGCACCCGGGTCCCGACTTCAGCGCCCGTACCGACGTCCTCGGCGGGTGGATCGCCGACACGGTCGATCCGTCGCCGGGGCCGGTCCGGTGGCTGTCGGCCGGCGTCGGCGCGGGGGTGGTGCTGCTGTCGGCGGCACTGGTGGTGCTGCGCCGTCGCCGCGCGGGTGGCCACCGGCGATCGTCGATCCCGCAGGTCGGAGGCCGGATGCGGAGGTGAATTCGTGTCTTGCGCGACCCGGACCGCAGGTGTACAACTATCGCAGCTAGGTACACATCTAGCTTTCGTTGGTACGCAACAGTGGGGGCCGGGTGTGGACCGCTTAAGGGTCGGTGTCGTCGGAGTCGGGGTCCAGGGACAGCTGCACGCCCGCGCGCTGCGCGACGTCCGGCAGGCCGAACTGGTGGCCGTCGCCGACATCTCGCCGGGTAACCGTCAATGGGCCGAGACCCACCTCGGCGTCCGGGCCGTCCCGGACATCGGCGACCTCCTCGACGAGGTCGACGCGGTCAGCATCTGCACGCCGGACCACCTGCACGAGGACGCGACCCTCGCCGCGCTCGCGGCGGGCAGGCGGGTGCTGCTGGAGAAGCCGATGGCGCTCTCCACGGCCAGTTGCGACCGGATCATCGCCGGCCGGCCCGACCCCGACGCCCTGATGATCGGCCACGTGCTGCGGTTCGACCCCCGGGTGCTGCGGCTGCGCGAGGTGGTGCGCTCCGGCGAACTCGGCGACATCTGGCACGTCAAGGTGTGGCGGTGCACCTCGCAGGCGGTCGGGGAGGGAATCTGGGACCGGACCTCGGTCGCCTGGTTCCTCGGCATCCACGACGCCGACCTGCTGCGGTTCGTGACCGGCCACGACGTCGAGGTCACCGGCGCGGTCGGCCGCAAGGTGCTCTCGCCCAGCCACGATGTCGTGCACGCCACGGTCCGCTTCGCCGACGGGGCCATCGGCACGATGGAGAACAACTGGACGCTGCCGCACTCCCGGCCGTCGCGGGCCGACGCCGGTCTGCGGATCGTCGGCGAGCACGGCATCCTCGAAATGAACCTCTCGCACAACGACCTGCTGTACGCCCGCCGCGACGGCGTGGCCAGCTTCATGGACACGTACTTCTGGCCCAGTCGGGACGGCGGCGGCGCCTACAACCTGCGTACCGAGTTGGAGGCCTTCGTCGACGCCGCGCTCACCGGCGGGCCGACACCGGTCAGCGGCGAGGAGGGCCGCGCGGCCGTCGCCGTCGTCGAGGACATCGAGGCGGCGCTGGCCGGCGACCCGCCGCCCGGCAACTGAGGGGTCGGGATGCTGCGGTACGCACTGCGTCGCCTCGCGATCTCGGTACTGGTCCTGTTCGGCGCGGCGACGGTGGTCTTCTTCGCGATGCGGGCGGTCTCCGGCGACCCGGCGACCGCGGTGCTCGGCCCGGACGCCGACCAGTCGGCCGTCGAGGCGCTGCGCCGGGAGTACGGGCTCGACGCCTCGCTGCCCGTCCAGTACGTCCAGTTCCTCCGGCGGGCCGTCACCCTCGACTTCGGTGAGTCGTTCCGGCTCCACGACGCCGCGACGAACCTTGTGCTCACCCACCTGTCGGCGACCGCCGCCCTGGCGCTGACCGCCTTCGCCATCGCCCTGGTCCTCGGGTTCGCCCTGGGCACCCTGGCGGCGACCCGACCCAACGGCGTCGTGGACCGGGTGGTCTCGGTGCTGTCGATGCTCACCCAGTCCCTGCCGACGTTCTGGGTCGGCATCATGCTGATCCTGGTCTTCTCCCGGTTCCTGCACCTGCTGCCCAGCTCCGGTGCCGCGTCCCCGGCCGCGATGGTCATGCCGGCGGTGACGCTGGCCCTGCCGCTGCTCAGCGTGGTGCTGCGGCTGGTGCGTTCCGGGCTGCTCGACGTGCTGCACGAGGACTACGTGGTCACCGCCCGGGCCAAGGGCCTGTCCGAGACCCGGGTCGTCGGCTGGCACGCCATGCGCAACATGCTGATCCCCGTCGTCACCGTGGCCGGCCTGGAGTTCGGCAGCCTGCTCGGCGGCGCGGTGATCGTCGAGACCGTCTTCGCCTGGCCGGGGGTGGGGCGACTGATGACCGACGCCATCGCCGCCCGCGACTACTCGGTCGTGCAGGCCTGCGTGATCACCGTCGCGGTGATCTTCATCGTCATCAACCTGCTCGTCGACCTGCTGTACGTCCGGCTGGACCCCCGGGTCCGCGAGAGCGTCTGAGAGGTGACCACCGTGTCCGACGGCGTACCCGGCCCGGCCGTGCTCGGCGCCCCGCTCGTGCCCACCGACGGCGGTCCGCCCGACGCGACGTCGACCCCGCCGGCCGCCCCACCCCGCCGCCGACGTCGCCGGCTGCGCCTGTGGCTCCCCCTCGGGGTGATCGCCGCCTACCTGGTCGCCGGGGTGATCGGGCCGCTGATCGCCCGGTACGACCCGATCGCGACCTCCGTCGCCGACCGGCTGCTCCCGCCGGGCAGCCGGATGTCCGACGGCGGCCTGGCCCTGCTCGGCACCGACCAGGTCGGCCGGGACCTGCTACCCCAGATCATGCAGGGCGCCCGGATCTCGTTGCTGGTCGGCGCGGCGACCCTGCTGCTGGCCGGAACGGTGGGCGCTGCGGTCGGCATCCTCTGCGGCTACCTCGGCGGGGTGGTGGACGCGACAGTCATGCGGCTGGCCGACATCCAACTGGCCTTCCCGTCCATCCTGCTCGCCGTCTTCGTCGCCGGCGTGCTCGGTTCCAGCGTCACCAACGTCGTACTCACCCTGTCCATCACCACCTGGCCGATCTTCGCGCGGGTCGCCCGCGCGCAGACCATGGCGACCCGCTCCCGGGACTTCGCCAACGCGGCCCGCACCCTCGGCGCCGGGCCGTGGCACGTCGTACGGCACTGCGTGCTCCCCGCGGTGGCCAGCCCGTTGCTGGTCATCGCCACCGTCCAGCTCGGATTCGTCATCGTCGCCGAGGCGTCGCTGAGCTTCCTGTCCCTGGGCATCCCGGCCGGCACGCCGAGCTGGGGCACCACCATCGCCAACGGCCGCGACTACCTGGCCAGCGCCTGGTGGATCGCCACCCTGCCAGGCCTGGTCCTGGCCGTCTTCGTGGTCTGCGTCGGCGTGCTCGGCGACGAACTACGGGACCGCTCCGATCCGAACCTCTCCACCCGGTAACCCGTCAGCGAAATGGGAAGACATGAGATCTTCGACCATCCGACTCGGTGCGTTGGCCCTCGCCGGCGTACTCGGACTGACCGCGTGCTCCTTCGGCTCCGACGACCCCGCCGGTGACGGCGGCGGCGTCACCACCCTGCGGGTAGCCAACCCGACCCCGGTGGTCTCGTTGAACCCGTTCGCCGCGAACTCGGCGGACCAACCCACCCTCACCGTCGTCCAGGAGGTCTTCGAGACCCTCGTGGTCCGCGAGGACGGGAAGATCGCCCCGAAGCTCGCCGAGAGCTGGACCAACCCCGACCCGCTGACCTGGCAGTTCGTGCTGCGCAGCGGCGTCACCTTCGCCGACGGGACGCCGATGACCAGCGCCGACGCCAAGGCGTCGCTCCGGGCGCTGATCGACGGCAAGGGGCCGCTGGCCGGGCTGTGGGCCACCGTCGACGACATCCGCACCCCCGACGAGCGCACCCTGACCATCCACACCACGAGCCAGCTCGGCACCGTGCTGAGCAACCTCACCCTGCTCTGGATCGCCCCCGCCGCCAAGCTCGGCGACAACGCGTTCTTCGACGCCCCGTACGGCACCGGCCCGTTCAAGGTCTCGTCGTTCACCGCCGGCCAGAGCGTGAACCTGGTCCGCAACGACAACTACCGGGGCGACCGGCCGAAGCTGACCAGCATCTCCTACCACTACATCCCCGAGGTGTCCGGCCGGGTGACGGCGCTGTCGAACAACGAGATCGACGTGACCTGGGGCCTGCCGCCGGACCAGCTGACCGGGCTGCGGGACAACAAGGACCTGACCGTCCGGTCGTTCCCGACGTACGCCAACTACTACATCTGGTTCAACAGCTCCCGCAAGCCGTTCACCGACGCGCGGGTCCGGCAGGCCATGTGGCACGCGGTCGACTTCGCGAAGATCAGCAAGTCGCTGTTCGACCAGGCCGGGACCCCGGCCACCGGCCCGCTGCCGGAGGCCGTGTTCGGCGCCGCCGGCCAGAACCCGTACGCCTACGATCCGGACCGGGCCCGGCAGTTGCTCACCGAGGCCGGCTACCCGGACGGGTTCAGCACCACGATGATGTGGAGCAGCGGCTGCTGCACCAACGGCAACTCCTTCGCCGACGCGATGATCAGCGACTGGGCCAAGGTCGGCATCGTGGTCAAGCCCCAGGAACTGGAACGGGCCACCTGGCTGGACAAGCTGCTCAAGCTCGACTGGGACAGCACGATGACCACCGGCAGCACGGTCACCGGCGACGCCGACTTCACCCTGGCCCGGCTGTATCTGTCGACCGCCAAGCGCAACGGCTACGCCAACCCGGAACTGGACCGCATCCTGCTCGCCGCCCGCGCCGAACTCGACCAGGACAAGCGGGCCACCCTGTACGCCCAGGCCGGCAAGATCGTCTGGGACCAGGCGGTGGGCATCTTCCCGCTCGACCTCAACGGCAACGTCGTGCTGCGCGGCAACGTCGAGGGGTTCACCCCGACCCCGAACGACCTGCCCGACTTCGCCGGCGTGTCGCTGCGCTGACCCGAGAACCGGACCCGGAGGACCCGATGGTCGCACCACCGCACACCCCCCGTCCCCTGTTGACGGTCGACGATCTCGTCGTCTCGTTCGACGGCCCGCTCGGCGCCTACCGGGCGCTCAACGGCGTCTCGTTCTCCGTCGGCAGGGGCGAGACCCTGGCGATCCTGGGGGAGTCCGGGTCCGGTAAGTCGGTCACCGTCCGCGCGGTGATGGCGCTGCTGCCCCGGCACAGCGCCACGATCGAACGCGGCACCATCCGCTACGACGGCGAGGAGATCTCCGCGCTGCCGGTACGGCGTACCCGCGAATTGTCCGCCACCGAGATGGCGATGGTCTTCCAGGACTCGTTGACCGCGCTCAACCCGGTGGTCCGGGTCGGCCAGCAGATCGCCGAACTGTTCCGGGTCCGGCAGCGCACCTCACGCCGGGAGGCCTGGCGGCGCGCGGTCGCCGGCCTGGAACGGGTCGGCATCCCGAACGCCGCCCGTCGGGCCCACGACTACCCCCACCAGTTCTCCGGCGGGATGCGCCAGCGGGTGGTGATCGCGATGGCCCTCGCCCTGCGCCCCCGGCTGCTCATCGCCGACGAGCCGACCACCGCGCTGGACGTGACGGTGCAGGCGCAGATCATGGACCTGCTGCGCGAACTGCGCGAGGCCGACGGGATGTCGATGATCCTCATCACCCACGACCTCGGGGTGGTCGCCGACGTGGCCGACCGGGTCGCCGTCATGTACGCCGGCACGGTCGTCGAGTCGGGCCCGCTGCGCACCGTGTACGACGCCCCGGCCCACCCGTACACCCGGGGGTTGATGGCCTCGGTCCCCGCCCCCGACCGCCCCGGCGAACGGCTGACGCCGATCGAGGGGATGCCGCCGTCGCCACTGGCGACGCCGGCCGGCTGCCCGTTCCACCCCCGGTGCCCGGTCGCCCGCAGCGCCTGCCGCACCGACCGGCCGACCCTGCGCACCGTCGCCGCCGGCCACGAGGCGGCCTGCCACTACGCCGAGGAGGTGATGGCCGGTGTCGACGTCGCAGACGCGGCTTGAGGTCCGGCAGCTCCGGGTCAGCTATCCGACCCACGGCGGTCTGCTGCACCGGTCGGCGGCCGTGCACGCGGTGGAACGGCTCAGCCTGACCGTCACCACCGGCCGCACCCTGGGCCTGGTCGGCGAGTCCGGCTGCGGCAAGTCCACCCTGGCCCGGGCCATCGTCGGCCTGCGCCGACCGACCGGCGGCGAGATCTGGTACGCCGGCGAACGGGTCGACACCGCCGACGCGGCCCGCCGACGCCGGCTGACCGCCGAGATCCAGATGGTCTACCAGGACCCGTACTCGTCGTTGAACCCCCGCAAGAAGGTGTCCTTCATCGTCACCGAGGGGTGGCGGGTGCACCGCGGTTCCGTCCCCCGCGACCAGTGGCCGGCCCGCACCGCCGACCTGCTGGCCCGGGTCGGTCTCGCCGCCGAACTCGCCGACCGGTATCCGCACCAGCTGTCCGGCGGTCAACGCCAGCGGGTCGGCATCGCCCGCGCCCTGGCCATGTCGCCCCGGATCCTGGTCTGCGACGAGCCGGTCAGCGCGCTGGACGTGTCGGTCCAGGCGCAGACCCTCAACCTCCTCGCCGACCTGCGGGCCGACCTGGGGCTCGGCTACCTGTTCATCGCGCACGACCTGTCGGTGGTCCGGCACATCAGCGACGACCTCGCGGTGATGTACCTGGGCCGGATCGTGGAGACCGGCCCGGCGGCGACGGTGTACGACACCCCGGCCCACCCGTACACCCGGGCACTGATCTCGGCGGCCCCGGTGCCCCGCCCCTGGGCGAGCCCGCCGGCCGAACGCATCCTGCTCACCGGCGAGGTGCCGTCCCCGGCCTCGCCACCGTCCGGCTGCCGCTTCCGGACCCGGTGCCGCCTCGCCCAGCCGCGCTGCGCCGAGGTCGAACCGGAACTGCGCACGGTCGCCGGACGCGAGGTCGCCTGCCACTACGCCGAGGCCAGCCTGGCCGACAGCGCACCGTCGCACCCGGCGGTGACCCGGTGAGCGGCGTCGAAGCCGTCCGGGTCGGGGTCGACCTGGGCCAGGGCGGCTGCCGTGCGGTGGCCCGGCACGGCCGGTCGACCGGGCACGCCGAGACCCCGGGCTTCTGGGCCGGTGACGCCGACGCCCGGATCGCCGAGGCGGTGGCCGGCGCGCTGGCCGACCTGGGCCCGCTCGGCCCGGACCCGACGGTGCTGGTCGGCGTCGGCATGACCGGGCTCAACGGCCGGCCCCCGGCGACCGACGCCCTGCGGGCCGGGCTGAGCACCCTCGGTCGGGCCGGGCGGCTGCGGGTCGCCGACGACAGCGTGACCGCCTACCTCGGTGCCCTCGGCCCGGTCGCCGGCGCGGTCGTCGCCGCCGGCACCGGCGCGGTGGCCCTCGCCGCCGACGCCGCCGGCCGGACCGCCCGCTCCGACGGCTGGGGCGCCGACCTCGGCGACCGGGGCTCGGGACACTGGATCGGCCGGACCGCGATCCGGCTCGCCCTGCGCGACCGGGACCGGGCCGCGCCCGGCCGGCTC
>NZ_JACGMO010000134.1:0-21006 GCF_015354745.1 Micromonospora sp. S-DT3-3-22 | reverse complement strand
CGGCCACCACCGGGCCGGCCGGCCGACGATGCCACCCCGGCGGCGGTCCGCGCCTGGTGGGACGGCCTCGCCCCGGCCCAACGGCGCTGGCTGGTGCTGCACGAACCGGCCCGGACCGGCCCGCGTGACGGGGTGCCGGCGGCGGCCCGGGACCAGGCGAACCGGCTGCTGCTGGCCGGGCACCGGGAGGCCCTGCTGGCCGAACGCCGGGCGTTGTCGGCCAGCGGGTCGGGTGGGCGCTCCGGGCTGCGCCGGATCGACCGGGCGCTGGCCGCCCTGGACGGGCTCGCCGGGCGGCTCGCCGCGACGACGGGACCCCGGCCGTACCTGCTCGGGCTCGACCCGCGCGGAGACGGCCGGGCGATCGTCGCGCTGGGCAACCCGGACCGGGCCCGCCGGGTGCTGACCTACGTGCCGGGGATGACCAGCGACCTCGCCGACGTCCCCGGTGAGCTGGGCCGGGCCGCCCGGGTGCAGGACCGGTGCACCGCCCTCGCCCCCGGCGAGGAGACGGCGGCGGTGCTCTGGCTGGACTACGACGCCCCCGACTTCCTGCCCGAGGCGTCCTCACCCGCCCAGGCCCGGGACGCCGGGCCCGACCTGCACCGCTTCCAGGAGGGGCTGCGCGCCACCCACGACGGGCCGCCGGCCCGGCAGACCGTGCTGGGGCACAGCTACGGCTCGCTGGTGGTGGGCAGCGCCGCCCGCGACCACGGGTTGGCCGCCGACGCGTTGGCCTTCGTCGGGTCACCGGGGGTGGGGGTGGACCGGGCCGGAGCGCTCGGCCTGCCACCGGGGCAGGTCTGGTCGAGCACCGCCGGCGACGACGTGATCCGGCTGGTCGAGCCGCCCCGGGAGCTGGCCGGTCGGGCGGTGCTGGCCACCTCGCCGCTGGCCAGCGCCGCCTCGCTGTTCCGCCCGGACGACCACCGACTGTGGTTCGGGCACGACCCGAGCGATCCGGGTTTCGGCGGCCGGACCTTCCCCAGCGGGTGGGGCGGCCACACCGGCTACTGGGAGCCCGACAACCCCGCTCTGGACGGGATGGCCCGGATCGTGCTCGGCCGGTGAGCGATGTCCTACTCCACGGTGACCGACTTCGCCAGGTTGCGCGGCTGGTCCACGTCGTGCCCCCGGGCGGCGGCGATCTCGGCCGCGAACACCTGCAACGGCACGGTGGTGACCAGCGGCGCGAGCAGGGTCGGCGTACGCGGCACGTAGATCAGGTGGTCGGCGTAGCGGACCACCGCCTCGTCGCCTTCCTCGGCGATCACGATGGTCCGGGCGCCCCGGGCCCGGACCTCCTGGATGTTGGAGACGACCTTGTCGTGCAGCATCCCCCGGCCGACCGGCGACGGCACCACGCAGATCACCGGGGTGCCCTTGTCGATCAGGGCGATCGGCCCGTGCTTCAGCTCACCGGCGGCGAACCCCTCGGCGTGCATGTACGCCAGCTCCTTGAGCTTGAGGGCACCCTCCAGGGCCACCGGGTAGCCGACGTGCCGGCCGATGAACAGCACCGTCGGCTCCGACTTCAGCTCCCGGGCCAGTTCCCGCACCGGCTCGATCCGGCCCAGCAGCTCCCGCAGCTTGCCCGGCATCTCCTGGAGCTGGGCCACCACCGCGCCGACCTCGTCGGCGAACTTGATCCCGCGTACCTGGGCCAGGTGCAGGCCGATCAGGTAGCAGGCGACCAGTTGGGTGAGGAACGCCTTGGTCGAGGCGACGGCGATCTCCGGGCCGCCGTGGGTGTAGAGCACCGCGTCGGACTCGCGCGGAATGGTGGAGCCGTTGGTGTTGCAGATGGCCAGCACCCGGGCCTTCTGCTCCTTGGCGTGCCGCAACGCCATCAGGGTGTCCATCGTCTCGCCGGACTGCGAGATCACCACGATCAGGGTGGACCGGTCGAGCACCGGGTCGCGGTAGCGGAACTCGCTGGCCAGTTCCACCTCGCAGGGGATGCGGGTCCAGTGCTCGATGGCGTACTTGGCGACCATGCCCGAGTGGTACGCGGTGCCGCAGGCCACGATGAAGATCTTGTCGACGTCGCGCAGGTCCTGGTCGCTGAGGCGGACCTCGTCGAGGGCGATCTCCCCGGTCTCGGTGAGCCGGCCCAGCAGGGTGTCCGCGATGGCCTGCGGCTGCTCCTCGATCTCCTTGAGCATGAACCAGTCGTAGCCGCCCTTCTCGGCGGCCGAGGAGTCCCAGTCGATGTGGAAGTCCTTGCCGGTGGCCGGCTGGCCGTCGAAGTCGGTGATCTCGATGCTGTCGGCGGTGATCAGGACGATCTGGTCCTGCCCCAGCTCGACCGCCTCGCGGGTGTGCTCGATGAACGCCGCCACGTCACTGGCCAGGTAGTTCTCCCCGTCGCCCCGGCCGACCACCAGCGGCGAGTTACGCCGGGCGCCGACCACCGCACCCGGGATGGCCGCGTCGACGGCGAGCAGGGTGAACGCGCCCTCCAGCCGCCGGCACACCACCCGCATCGCGGCGGCGAGCAGCTGCGGGCTGTCGGTGCCACCGGCCGCCCGCAGCTCGGCGAGCGCGTGGGAGAGCAGGTGGGCGGCGCACTCGGTGTCGGTGTCGCTGGTGAACTGGACGCCGTCGTCCTCCAGCTCGGCACGGAGCTTGGCGAAGTTCTCGATGATGCCGTTGTGGATCACGGCGACCCGGCCGTCGGGGGCCAGGTGCGGGTGGGCGTTGCGGTCGGTCGGGCCGCCGTGGGTGGCCCACCGGGTGTGGCCGATGCCGGTGGTGCCGTCACCGATGCCGACCGGGCTCGCGGCGCAGTCGTCGGGGTTGGTGGCGGCCCGCTCGGAGAGGACCTTCTCCAGGTTGGCCAGCTTGCCGGCCTTCTTCTCGGTGAGCAGCTCGTCGTCGCAGACGATCGCGACCCCGGCCGAGTCGTACCCCCGGTATTCCAGCCGCCGCAATCCGTCGAGCACGATGCCGAGCGCCGGGCGCGCGCCGGCGTAACCCACGATTCCACACATGGTTCGCAGCCTAACCCAGTTTCGCTCACCTCGTGTGCGCAGAAGCCGGGCAAACGATCACCGAATTTGAGCGATCGGGCGGTGACGGGCGGCAATCGGACGACCGTCACGCCCGTCCGGCCGTACGGGGTTGCGGCCGGCCCGCCGGTACGACAGTCTCTCGGCGACCCTGGAACGTCCCTGGGACGGCCCGCACGCCCCTTTCCTCCCTTTCCGTCCCCGGAGCAGCCATGTCCGACACGCCACCCCCCAGCGACCCCGCGCCCCCACCCGGCGACCCCGCTCCCGCGGCCAGCGATCCCACCCCTGCGGTCGGCGATCCGACGCCTCCGGCCTCCGGCAGCCCGGCCCCCTGGCCCACCGGCACCCCGGGCCCGTCCGCATGGGCCCCGCCGGACCCGCTCGCGGTCCCGCAGCCCTGGGCGGCCCCCGGCCCCTGGGCCCACGGATCGGCATCCGACCCCTCCGGTGCCGGCCACCCCGGCCCGACAGGCTCGACTTCTCCCTACCCGCACGGCTCGGCTTCCCCCGACCCGGTCGGCTCGAACTCCCCCGGCTCGGTCTCCCTCGGCACACCCGCCGATCCGCCGGCCAGCCCCGTCGATCCGTCCGGCACGCCCGGCGACTGGTCCGCCGGGAGCCCCGGGGGTCCGCCGCCCGCCGGCTGGCCCGGCGCGGTCCCGGGAGGCTGGCCCGGCGCGGCACCCGGAGGCTGGGCCGGCGCACCCGGAGCACCGCCCGGCCACGGCTGGCCCGGTTACGACCGGCCCGGCCCGGCCCCCGGTACGCCCGGTGCCGTCTGGCCCGCCGGGCCGCCCGGAACCCCCGCCGGGCCGCCCGCCGCCGGCTGGCCCGGGGGACCACCCGGTCACGGCTGGCCGCCGCCGGGTTATCCGCCACCGTTCGCCCACCCCGGGTACCCGTCGCCGGGCGGACGGTCCTCCACCGGCGCCGGTGCGGTCGTGGGCATCGTGGTCGCCGTGGTCGTGGTGCTCGCCCTCGTCGGCTGCGCCTGCTTCTGCGGGGGCGGTGCCCTGCTGGGCGGGACCGGGCCGGACACGGCGACCGAGGACCCCTACGGCCGGGGCTACTACGACGACGAACCGGAGCCGAGCTGGAGCCCGCCGCAGCCGTTCCAACCGTCCGCGCCCGCCACCCGGCCGGCCGACGGCCCCGGCCGGTACCCGGTGACGTACGAGGTGACCGGCACCGGCCCGGTGGACCTCCAGTTCTACGACGGGGACGGCTACTTCATCCAGCAGGAGAAGGTACGGCTGCCCTGGCGGATGGAGCTGCGTACCGACGATCCGAACCGGGTGCTGGTCAGCGCCGCCCGCTCCGACGGCAACCCGGGCGGGTTCCGGTGCGCCACCACCGTCGGCAACCGGCCCCGGGTCACCGACGTGGCCGGTCCGGACGACTGGCGGGTGCAGTGCCACGCCCGCCCGATCCGCTGACGACGCCGGATCAGCGGCGGAAGCCGGATCAGGGGCAGACGCCGGCTCGGTGCGGCAAGCCCGAGCAGGGGCGGACGCCGGATCAGGGGCGGAAAGGCCGTGACGAGCCCTGGTGGCAGGAGCGGTCGCGGGCCGTAGGCTGACGGGCGTGACGACGCCTACCGATGTCGACCCGCTGGTGGCCCGGATGCGTCCGTTCGGGACGACCGTCTTCGCCGAGATGTCCGCGCTCGCCGTCCGGACCGGTGCGGTCAACCTGGGCCAGGGCTTCCCGGACACCGACGGGCCGCCGGAGATGCTGGCCGCCGCCGCCGAGGCGCTGCGCTCCGGGCACAACCAGTACCCGCCCGGCCCGGGGGTGCCCGTGCTGCGCCGGGCCGTCGCCGAGCACCAGCTCCGCTTCCACGGCCTGACGTACGACCCGGACGGCGAGGTGATCGTCACCGCCGGGGCCACCGAGGCGATCGCCGCCAGCATCCTCGCGCTCTGCGAGCCGGGCGACGAGGTGATCTGCTTCGAGCCGTACTACGACTCGTACGCGGCGTCGGTCGCCCTGGCCGGGGCGGTACGGCGGCCGGTGACGCTGCGCCCCGGCGACGACGGCCGGTACGCCTTCGACCCGGACGAGCTGCGGGCCGCGTTCGGGCCGCGTACCCGGCTGGTGCTGCTGAACTCGCCGCACAACCCGACCGGGAAGGTCTTCACCGCACCGGAGCTGACCCTGGTCGCCGACCTCTGCCGGGAACACGACGTGTACGCGGTCACCGACGAGGTGTACGAGCACCTCGTCTTCACCGACGCCGCCGCCACGCACCTGCCGCTGGCCACCCTGCCGGGGATGTGGGAACGCACCCTGCGCATCTCGTCGGCCGGCAAGACCTTCTCCTGCACCGGCTGGAAGGTGGGCTGGGTCAGTGGGCCCGCCCCGCTGGTCTCGGCGGTGCTGCGGGTCAAGCAGTTCCTCACCTACGTCAACGCCGCGCCGCTGCAACCGGCGGTGGCCGTGGCGCTGGCCCTGCCCGACGACTACTACACCGGCTTCCGCGACAGCCTCCAACGGCAGCGGGACCTGCTGATCGGTGGCCTGACCGACGCCGGGTTCGCGGTGCTCACCCCGGAGGGGACGTACTTCGTCACCGCCGACATCACCGGCCTCGGCGGTCGGGACGGGCTGGAGTTCTGCCGTTCCCTGCCGGAACGCTGCGGCGTGGTGGCGGTGCCAACCCAGGTCTTCTACGACGACGCCGAGGCGGGCCGCCGGCTGGTCCGGTTCGCCTTCTGCAAGCGCCCGGAGGTGCTGACCGAGGCGGCCGGCCGACTGCGCGCCCTGGCTGCCGCGCGCTGAACCGGCGGCGGCCGGCGGACGGCGGACGGCGGACGGCGGACGGCGGACCGAGGTCGGTCAGCTGGCGGGGCTGGCGGTGCGGACCTGCTCGGCGATCCGCTCGGCCACCGACCGGGCGGCTTCCTCGGTGCCGGCCTCGACCATCACCCGGACCAGCGGTTCGGTGCCGGACGGGCGCAGCAGTACCCGACCGGTCTCCCCCAGCTCGGCCTCGGCCCGTTCGACCTCGGCCTTGACGGCGGGTGCGGCGGCACCGACGGTACGGTCGCCGACCGGCACGTTGATCAGCACCTGCGGCAGCTTGGTGACCACCGAGGCCAGCTCGGCCAGGGACCGGCCGGTGGCCGCCATCCGGGCCATCAGGTGCAGACCGGTGAGCACCCCGTCGCCGGTGGTGGCGTGCGCGGGCATGACGAGGTGGCCGCTCTGCTCGCCGCCGAGGGCGAGGCCGGAGGCGCGCAGCTCCTCCAGCACGTACCGGTCGCCGACCTTGGTCTCGACCAGCCGGATGCCCTGCGCGGACATGGCCAGCCGCAGGCCGAGGTTGCTCATCACGGTGGCGACCAGGGTGTCCCGGGTCAGCTCGCCGGCGTCGCGCAGGGCCAGCGCGAGGATCGCCATCAGCTCGTCGCCGTCGACCTCCTCGCCGTCGGCGTTGACCGCGACGCAGCGGTCGGCGTCGCCGTCGTGGGCGAGGCCCAGGTGCGCGCCGTGCTCGACCACGGCGGCCCGCAGGCCGTCGAGGTGGTTGGAGCCGCACTCGTCGTTGATGTTGAGGCCGTCCGGCTCGGCGTGGATCGCGATGACCTCGGCGCCCGCCTCCCGGTAGGCCACCGGGGCGACCTCGGCGGCGGCCCCGTTGGCGCAGTCGACCACCACCTTGATCCCGTCGAGGCGGTGCGGCACGGTGCCGACGAGGTGCTGCACGTAGTGGTCGGCGCCGTCGAGCAGGTCGTGCACCCGGCCGACGCCGGCACCCACGGGGCGGTTCCAGGCGGTGGTGGCGTTGGCCTCGACGGCCGCCTCGATCCGCAGCTCGATCTCGTCGGGCAGCTTGTGCCCACCGGCGGCGAAGAGCTTGATCCCGTTGTCCGGCATCGGGTTGTGCGAGGCGGAGAGCATCACGCCCAGGTCGGCCTTGGCCTCGGCGGTCAGGAACGCCACGGCGGGGGTGGGCAGCACGCCGACCCGGACGACGCTGGCCCCGGCGCTGGTGAGGCCGGCGACCACGGCGGCCTCCAGCATCTCGCCGCTGGCCCGGGTGTCCCGGCCGACGACGGCCAGTGGCGGGTGGCTGCGGTCCGACTCGGCCAGTGTGTGCGCGGCGGCCACGGCCACCGCGAGCGCCAGTTCCGGGGTGAGGTCGACGTTCGCCCGCCCGCGTACGCCGTCCGTGCCGAACAACCGACCCATACCCGCCAACCTCCGGTGCGACTGCGATGAGTGGAGAAAGCGGAACGGCCGGGCCACCTCCCGCGAGGGGAGGCGGACCCGGCCGTCCGTCAGAAGTACAACGCGCTGTCGGTGATCAGCGCTTCGAGTACTGAGGTGCCTTACGGGCCTTCTTGAGACCGTACTTCTTGCTCTCCTTGACCCGGGCGTCCCGGGTGAGGAAGCCGGCCTTCTTCAGGGCCGGGCGGTCGTCCGGCTCGCTGACGATCAGCGCGCGGGCGATGGCCAGCCGCAGCGCACCGGCCTGGCCGGTGGTGCCGCCGCCCCGCAGGTTGGCGATGACGTCGAACGCCTCGGGCTTCTCGGCGGTGACCAGCGGGTCCTTGATGAGCTGCTGGTGCACCTTGCTCGGGAAGTAGGCCTCCAGGTCACGACCGTTACAGGTGATCTTGCCGCTGCCGGGGACGATGCGGACCCGGACGATGGCCTCCTTGCGGCGGCCGACGGTCTGGATCGGGCGGTCACCACGCGGCGCGCGGGCGACGGGCGCGGGGGCCTCGGTGGCCTCGGGGGCGACCTCGGTCTCGGTGATGTCGGTCATGCTGTTTCCTTCGCCCTCGCTCACTGCGCGATCTGCTTGATCTCGAACGGCACCGGCTGCTGCGCCAGGTGCGGGTGCTCGGCACCGGCGTAGACCTTCAGCTTCTTGATCAGCTGACGGCCCAGCTTGTTGTGCGGGAGCATGCCCTTCACGGCCAGCTCGATCGCCCGCTCGGGCCGCTTGGTCAGCAGCTCCTCGTAGCCGACCTGCTTGAGGCCGCCCGGGTAACCGGAGTGCCGGTAGGCGACCTTGGTCTGCCGCTTGTTGCCGGTCAGCGCCACCTTGCCCGCGTTCACGATGACGACGAAGTCGCCCGTGTCGACGTGCGGCGCGAAAGTCGGCTTGTGCTTGCCGCGCAGCAGCGTGGCGGCGTGGGTGGCCAGGCGGCCCAGCACGACATCAGAGGCGTCGATAACGTGCCACTGACGCTCGATCTCACCCGGCTTCGGGCTGTACGTACGCACAGGTCTACCTTGTCTCGTCGTCGGTCTGGGGTCGCGCGCCGAGGTGACCAGAGGCTTCCCGGCCGGACCAGCGCGCACGAACGACCAAGCGTACCTGAGCGGCACGCCTCTGGATGTCGTACAACAGCAGGCAACGATACCCGCCGCCCCGTCGGCTGGTCAAAACGGGGGGTCGACCGGTGTGGCCTGCGATTTTCTCGCATGACCAGGGTCACACCCCGGTCAGCCTACCCGGGCCGGGCCGCAGGTACACCGTCCAGGTCACCAGGAAGCAGAGCGCGTACCACCCGATGAAGGCCAGATAGGCGGCGTCGGCGTTGCCGGAGGCGAGGAAGGACTGCCGGAAGGCCACGTTCACCAGCACCCCGCCCGAGGCGCCGACCGCCCCGGCGATGCCGATCAGGGCCCCGGAGAGCCGCCGGGCCCGGCGCTGCGCGGCGGCGGGGTCGCCGGTCAGCTCCGCCTCGGCCGTCGCGCGGGCCCGGAAGATCGCCGGGATCATCTTGTACGTCGACCCGTTGCCGATGCCGGAGAAGACGAACAGCGACAGGAACCCGGCCAGGTAGAGCGGGAACGAGCGCTCCCGGGCGGCGAAGAGCACCAGGCTGGCGCCGACGGCCATGGCGACGAAGTTCCAGAAGGTCACCCGGGCCCCGCCGAGCCGGTCGGCGAGTTGCCCGCCGACCGGGCGGATCAGCGAACCGATCAGCGGTCCGAGGAAGGTCAGCCAGGCCGCGTCGACCGGGGTGGGGAACCGCTCGGCGAACTGGAGCTGGAGCACCTGGCCGAAGGCGAACCCGAAGCCGATGAACGAGCCGAAGGTGCCCACGTAGAGCAGGGACATCACCCAGGTGTGCCGGTCGCGGGCGGCCTCGCGCAGCGCGCCCGGCTCGTTGTGGGCGTCCGGGATGTTGTCCAGCCAGCGGGCGGCGGCGAGCGCGGCCAGCACGATCAGCGGCAGGTAGACCGCCGGCACCAGCCGGGGGTACGCGGCCCCGGCGGTGGCCAGCACCGCCAGCCCGACCAGTTGCACCGCCGGTACGCCGAGGTTGCCGCCGCCGGCGTTGAGCCCGAGCGCACGGCCCTTGAGCCGGTCGGGGAAGAACAGGTTGATGTTCGCCATCGACGAGGCGAAGTTGCCCCCGCCGACCCCGGTCAGGCAGGCCAGCACCATCAGCGTGGTGTAGGACACCCCCGGCTCCAGCAGCACCGTCATCGGCACCGCCGGCACGAGCAGCAGCAGCGCGCTGACGATCGTCCAGTTCCGCCCGCCGAAGCGGGCCACCGCCAGGGTGTACGGCAGCCGCAGCACCGCCCCCAGCGCGGCCGGTACGGCGGTGAGCAGGAACTTTCCGGCCGGGTCGATGCCGTACGCCGGGCCGAGGAAGAGCACGGTGACCGACCAGAGGCTCCACACCGAGAAGCCGACGTGCTCGGCGAAGATCGACACCCAGAGGTTACGGCGGGCGACGGGCGCTCCGGTCGTCCGCCAGAAGGTGGGGTCCTCGGGACGCCAGTCGTCGAGCCGGTGCCGGCGTCCGGCGCTCCGGCCGGCCGGCGGGTCGACGGCGGTCGACGGGTCGGCCTCCGGCGGTGCGTCGGTGGTGCCCGGCGGGTCGACGGCGGAGTTGCTGCTGCTGGCGAGCGAGCTCACGACGATTCCTCCTCATCGATATGAGGAGGATGGTAGGCAGAGCCGGTTTCCCGGTGGTGGCCCGGTTGGGTCGTTCCGGAAACGGGAATCGCACGTCGCCCGGCGGCCTGCGGTGAGGTGGTCAGAGCTCCTGGAGGATGCGCAACGCGCGGTTCACCCGCTGCATGGTCTCGGTGTCGGCGACGTCCACGCACTCGGTGAACCACTTCTTCATCGGCGCGGACAGCCGGTCGGGCATGACCACGTTGTCGCCCATCGGCACGGCGAGCGGGGAGTCACGCAGCAGCGCGGTCTCGACCACCTCGGCGACGATCACGATCGGCACGTCGGTGGAGTTGTAGACGTCGGAGCTGATCACCAGGCCGAGCCGTTCCCGGGCGCCCTCGATGCGCCAGACCTCTCCCCTACGCAGCACGTGGGCGACGACCGAACAGCACGTCGGCGACCATCCCCACCTCGCGGGCCTCGGCGAGGGCCGCGGATTCCAGGTCGAGCCCGGCCCGGCCGACCGCCTCGGCGTGCGCGGTGAACACCTCCCGCAGGGCCTTCTCCCGGGCGGCCTGGTCCATCCAGGCGGAGAGGGACAGGCCCTCCCGCTTGGCGAACCGGCGGGCCTCCTCGATCGTCTCGTCCGAGAACGAGAGGGTCACCTTGGCAGTCATGCCGCCGATCCTACCCCTGGTATGACCGCTGGTCATCCCCATGCACCGGTGGACCGCCCACGGGACAGGCCCGGCCGGGGTGGCCCGGGTCAGGCCGGGCGGTGGCCGCCGAAGACGGCAAACCGCCACGCCTTGTAGAAGCAGTCCACGTCGACCAGGCCGGCGTCGGCCAGCCACCGGCACTGGTCGGCGACCGACGCCGGGCGGTCGTGCCGCATCCGCTCCCGGGCGGCGGCGATCTCGTCGGCGTCCGAGCCACGCGCGGCGGTGTGCGCCAGCCAGACGTCGTCGTACCGGCGGTCCAGCGTCGGGGTGGGGCCGGCGACCTGCTCGGCGTTGACGAACACCCCGCCGGGGACGAGCGCGTCGGCCGCCCGCCGGTAGAGCGCCCGCTTGCCGTCGTCGTCGAGGTGGTGCACGGCCAGCGCGGAGACCACCGCGTCGTACCGGCCGGCGGGCAGCGGCTCGGCCAGGTCGGCCACGACGGTGCGGTGCGCCACCCCCCGGGCGGTCAGCCCGTCGGCGGCCACCGCGAGCATCCGCGCGGCCCCGTCGACCAGGGTCACCCGCACCCCGGGCAGCGCCGCGGTGAGCAGCAGCGAGAGCAGCCCGGTGCCGGCGCCCAGGTCGAGCACCTCGGGGGTACGGCCGGCGGCGAGCGCGGCCCGCAGCGGTGGGGCGGCCACCTCGACGGCGGTGCCGTAGAAGTCGTCGAAACAGGGGACGAGCCGGCGGCGGGCCTGATCGTAGGAGCCCGCCACCGCATCGAAGGCCGCCGTCACGTCCACGATCCACCTCTCTCACATATTAAGATTGTTGTCCCACATCATAGACCCTACCGTCCGGTCCGACACCCCCGTGCGGTGTGAACCGCTCTTGACAGGACCGAAACAGAAGGGACCCCAGTCGGAAACCGCCCGGCGGCACGCTTTGCGGACATGACAGACGGTGCACGCGCCGCGACACGAACGGGGCCCCCACCCCGGGAGGCGGAGACGCACTGCCCGTACTGCGCGCTCCAGTGCGGCATGGTCCTGCGGGACGCCGACGACGGCCGGATCGAGGTCCAGCCCCGACAGTTCCCCACCAACCGGGGCGGGCTGTGCCAGAAGGGCTGGACCGCCGCCGACCTGCTCGACCACCCCGACCGGTTGACCACCCCGCTGGTCCGCGACCCGGCGGGCACGCTGCGCCCGGCGAGCTGGGAGACCGCGCTGGAGCGGATCGTCGACGGGCTGCGCGCCGTCCAACGGACGCACGGCCGGGACGCGGTCGCCGTCTTCGGCGGCGGCGGGCTCACCAACGAGAAGGCGTACGCCCTCGGCAAGTTCGCCCGGGTGGCGCTGCGCACCCGGCACATCGACTACAACGGCCGGTGGTGCATGTCCTCGGCCGCGGCGGCCGGACTGCGCGCCTTCGGCGTCGACCGGGGGCTGCCGTTCCCGCTGACCGACCTGGGCCGCACCGACACCCTGCTGCTGGTCGGGGCGAACCCGGCCGAGACCATGCCGCCGCTGATGCGCCACCTGACCGACCAGCGGGCCCGGGGCGGCCGGCTGATCGTGGTCGACCCCCGGTTCACCGCCACCGCCCGGCAGGCCGACCTGCACCTGCAACCACTGCCCGGCACCGACCTCGCGGTCGCCAACGCGCTGCTGCACATCGCACTCACCGAGGGACTGATCGACCGGGAGTACGTCGCCACCCGCACCGAGGGCTTCGACGCGGTACGCCGTACCGTCGCCGAGTACTGGCCGGCCGAGGTGGAACGGCTCTCCGGGGTGCCGGTGGCCGACCTGGAGGCGACCGCCCGCGCGCTCGGCACCGCCGGTTCGGCGATCATCCTCACCGCCCGGGGCGCCGAACAGCACGCCAAGGGCGTCGACACGGTCAGCGCCTACGTCAACCTCGCCCTCGCCCTCGGCCTGCCCGGCCGCCCGCACTCCGGGTACGGCTGCCTCACCGGCCAGGGCAACGGCCAGGGTGGACGCGAGCACGGCCAGAAGGCCGACCAGCTCCCCGGCTACCGCAAGATCGACGATCCGGCCGCCCGCGCCCACGTCGCCGGGGTCTGGGGCGTCGACCCGGCCGACCTGCCCGGTCCCGGGGTGCCCGCCTACCAGCTGCTCGACGCGCTCGGCACCCCCGACGGCCCCCGCGCGCTGCTGGTCTTCGGCTCCAACCCGGTGGTCTCCGCCCCCCGCGCCGCCCGGGTCGAATCCCGGCTGCGCGGGCTGGACCTGCTGGTGGTGGCCGACTTCCTGCGCTCCGAAACGGCCGAACTGGCCGACGTCGTGCTCCCGGTGGCCCAGTGGGCCGAGGAGGACGGCACGATGACCAATCTGGAGGGTCGGGTGCTGCGCCGCCGCGCGCTGCGTCCACCGCCTCCCGGCGTCCGCACCGACCTGGCCGTCCTCGCCGACCTCGCGGCCCGCCTCGACACCCCCGACGACCCGGTGCCGGCCGGCCCGGCGAAACCGGCTGCGGACCGCTTCCCCACCGACCCGAGGGTCGTCTTCGCCGAGCTGCGCCGGGCCTCCGCCGGTGGCGTCGCCGACTACGCCGGGGTCAGCTGGGAACGGATCGAATCCGCCGACGGGGTCTTCTGGCCGTGCCCCGACCCGGACGGCCCGGACTCCCCCCGGCTCTTCGCCGACACGTTCCCCACCCCGACCGGCCGGGCCCGGTTCCACGCCGTCCGGCACCGGCCGGCGGCCGAGCCGGTCTGCGCCGACTATCCGCTGCACTTCACCACCGGGCGGGTGCTCGCCCAGTACCAGTCCGGCACCCAGACCCGACGGGTCGACGCGCTGCGCCGGGCCGCCCCGCACGGCTTCGTCGAACTGCACCCCGACCTGGCCGCCCGGCTCGGGGTCGGCGACGGCGACGAGGTACGGGTCGCCTCCCGCCGGGGTGAGCTGCGGGCGCCGGCCCGACTCAGCCCGACCATCCGGCCGGACACCGTCTTCGCCCCGTTCCACTGGCCCGGGGCGGCCCGCGCCAACTCGGTCACCAACGACGCCCTCGACCCGGTCTCCGGGATGCCCGAGTTCAAGATCTGCGCGGTCCGGGTGGAGCGGGCATGACCGGCCACATCGTGATCGTCGGGTACGGCATGGCCGGCGCCCGGCTCGCCACCGAACTGCACGCCCGCAACGGGGACCGCAAGGTCACCGTGCTCGGGGCGGAGCCGCACCGGGCGTACAACCGGATCATGCTGTCCACGCTGCTCGCCGGCAAGGTCGACGAGCCCGACGTGGAGCTGGCCGAGGTCGCCGGGCAGGGCACCGACGTGCGGACCGGCGCGGCGGTCACCGCGATCGACCGGGCGGCCCGCACGGTGCGCACCCCCGACGGCGACGTCGACTACGACCACCTGGTCCTCGCCACCGGCAGCCGGGCGGTGGTGCCCCCGCTGGCCGGCCTCGACCCGGCCGCCCTGCCGCCCCGGGTGGCCGTCTTCCGCACCCTGGCCGACTGCCGTCGCATCCTCGCCACCGCCCGGTCGGCGCGCACCGCGCTGGTGCTCGGCGGTGGGCTGCTCGGCCTGGAGGCGGCCCGTGGCCTCGCCGCCCGGGGGCTCGCGACGACCGTGGTCCACCCCCACCCGTACCTGATGGAACGGCAGCTCGACCCGGCCGCCGGCGCGGTGCTCGCCGGCACGCTGGCCGGGCTCGGCGTCGCCACCCGGCTGGGCGTCCCGGCGACCGGGCTGGCCGCCGACCCCGACGGGGTCCGGCTCGACCTGGCCGACGGCACCGCCCTGCACACCGATCTGCTGGTGCTCTCCTGCGGGGTCCGCCCCGACACCGAGCTGGCCGCCGCCGCCGGGCTGACCGTCGACCGGGGGGTGCTGGTCGACGACCGGCTGCGCACCGGCGACGAGGCGATCTCGGCGATCGGCGACTGCGCCCGCCCACCCGGCGAGGGCCCGGCCGGGCTGGTCGCACCCGCCTGGGCGCAGGCCCGGGTGGTGGCCCGGCTGCTCACCGGGGAGGACCCCGCCGCCCGCTACCGGCCCCGGCCGGTGGTGACCCGGCTCAAGGCCGCCGGGATCGACCTGGCCTCGATGGGCGACCCGGCCGGTGGCCCCGGCGAGGAGCTGACCTTCAGCGACCCGGCCCGGGGCACGTACGCCCGGCTGCGCATCCACCACGACCGGCTCACCGGGGCGATCCTGCTCGGTGACAACCCGTCGGTCGGCACGGTGGTGCAGCTCTTCGACCGGGGCGCCCCGGTCCCCACCGACCGGCGGGCACTGCTGCTCGGCCGGTCGCTCGGCGCTCCCGCCACCCCCGTCGCCTCCCCGGCGCTGATGCCGGACACGGCGACCGTCTGCCAGTGCAACGACGTCGACAAGGGCACCCTGGTCCGCTGCTGGCAGGCCGGCGCCCGGACGGTCGACGAGGTGACCGCCGCGACCCGGGCCGGAACCGGCTGCGGTGGCTGCCGGCAGGCCGTCGGCGGCATCGTCGACTGGCTGTCCGAGGCGGACTCGGCGCGGACGCCCCGATGACCGTGATGACACCACGAGGAGGTGACCCGATGACCGGAGGACGTTTGGTCGTCGTCGGCAACGGCATGGTCGGGCAGCGGTTCGTCGAGGCGTTGCGCGCCCGCGACCACGACCGGCGCTGGCAGGTGACGGTGCTCGCCGAGGAATCCCGCCCGGCGTACGACCGGGTGCGGCTGTCCGCGTTCTTCGACGGGGTCAGCGCCGAGGAACTGAACCTGCACACCCCCGACGACGGGGTGGAGCTGCGTCTCGGCGAGCCGGTCACCGGTATCGACCGGGACCGGCGGGTGGTGACCACCGCCACCGGGGTGCACCCGTACGACGCGCTGGTGCTGGCCACCGGGTCGTACCCGTTCGTCCCGCCGGTGACCGGCACCGACCTGCCGGGTGTCTTCGTCTACCGCACCCTCGACGACCTGGCGGCGATCCGGGCGCACGCCCGGGGCCGGTCGACCGGCGCGGTGATCGGCGGTGGCCTGCTCGGGCTGGAGGCCGCCAACGCGCTACGGCTGCTGGGGCTGCGCACCCACGTGGTGGAGTTCGCGCCCCGGTTGATGCCGGTGCAGGTCGACGAGGCGGGCGGGGCGATGCTGCGCCGCTACGTCGAGGAGCTGGGCGTCACCACCCACCTCGGGGTGGGCACCACCGCGCTGCGGCCCGGCCCGGACGGCACGGTCGCCGCCCTGGACCTCTCCGACGGCGGCACGGTCGACGCCGACCTGGTCGTGGTGGCCGCCGGCATCCGCCCACGCGACGAGCTGGCCCGCGCCGCCGGTCTGCCGCTGGGCCCGCGCGGCGGGGTGCTGGTCGACGCGGCCTGCCGCAGCGACGACGAGCGGATCTGGGCGGTCGGCGAGTGCGCCGCCGTGGACGGCACCTGCCACGGCCTGGTCGCCCCCGGGTACGCGATGGCCGAGGTGGTGGCCGACCGGCTGCTCGGCGGCGCGGCCACCTTCCCCGGCGCGGACAGCGCCACCAAACTCAAGCTGCTCGGCGTCGACGTGGCCTCGTTCGGTGACGCCCACGGCACCACCCCGGGCTGCCTGGACGTCACGTTCACCGACCCGGCCACCCGCTCGTACGCGAAGCTGGTCCTCTCCGACGACGCGCGGACGCTGCTCGGCGGGGTGCTGGTCGGGGACGCGACCGCCTACCCGACGCTGCGGGCCAGCGTCGGCGGGCCGCTGCCCGCTCCCCCGCTGGCGCTGCTGGCCCCGGCCGGCGAGGGCGGCGGCGGGGTGACCGCGCTGCCCGGCGCGGCGCAGGTCTGCTCGTGCAACGCGGTGACCCGGGACGACATCGACGCGGCGATCGCCGGTGGGGCGTGCGACGTGCCGGCGTTGAAGGCGTGCACCCGGGCCGGGACGAGCTGCGGCTCCTGCGTGCCGATGCTCAAACAGCTGCTCGACGCTGCCGGGGTGCAGCAGTCGACCGCCCTCTGCGAGCACTTCGACGTCAGCCGCCAGGAGTTGTTCGACATCGTCCGGGTGCGCGGCATCCGGACGTTCTCGCAGCTCGTCGCGGAGCACGGCCGGGGCCGGGGGTGCGACGTCTGCAAGCCGGTGGTGGCCTCGATCCTCGCCTCGCTGGGCACCGGGCACGTGCTCGACGGCGAGCAGGCGTCGTTGCAGGACACCAACGACCACTTCCTGGCCAACCTGCAACGCGACGGCAGCTACTCGGTGGTGCCCCGGATCCCGGGCGGCGAGATCACCCCGGACAAGCTGATCGTGATCGGTGAGGTGGCCCGCGACTTCCAGCTCTACACCAAAATCACCGGTGGGCAGCGGATCGACCTGTTCGGCGCCCGGGTCGAGCAGCTACCGCAGATCTGGCGGCGGCTGGTCGACGCCGGCTTCGAGTCCGGCCACGCGTACGGCAAGGCGCTGCGGACGGTGAAGTCCTGCGTCGGCGAGACCTGGTGCCGGTACGGGGTGCAGGACTCGGTCGGCCTGGCCGTCGCGCTGGAACTGCGCTACCGGGGGCTGCGCGCCCCGCACAAGCTCAAGTCCGCCGTCTCCGGCTGCGCCCGGGAGTGCGCCGAGGCACGCAGCAAGGACTTCGGCATCATCGCCACCGACACCGGCTGGAACCTCTACCTCGGCGGCAACGGCGGCTTCCGGCCCCGGCACGCCGACCTGTTCGCCACCGACCTGACCACCGAGGAACTGATCACGCTGATCGACCGGTTCCTGATGTTCTACGTCCGCACCGCCGACCGGCTGCAACGCACCGCCGCCTGGATCGAGGCGATGGACGGCGGCCTGGAACACCTCCGCTCGGTGATCGTCGACGACTCGCTCGGGCTCTGCGCCGAACTCGACGCGGCGATGGCCCGGCACGTCACGTCCTACTCCGACGAGTGGCGGGACGTGCTCGACGACCCCGACCGGCTGCGCCGGTTCACCTCGTTCGTCAACGCCCCCGACGTGCCGGACCCGTCGATCACCTTCGCCGTGGAACGCGGCCAGCCGGTGCCGACCCGCGACACCCGTCCCGCCGGGACCGCGCCACCCGACGCCGGCACGCCACCCGACGGGGCAGCCGCCCGCCGCCGGCAGCCGGTCGTCCTGGGCCTGCCGGAGGTGCGGCGATGAGCGGCACCGTCACCGTCGACTGGACCCCGGTGTGCCCGCTGGACCGGCTGGAGGCCGACCGGGGCGTCGCCGCCCTCGTCGACGGCGTCCAGGTGGCGATCTTCCGGCTCGACGACGAGCTGTTCGCGGTGGACAACCTCGACCCGCTCAGCGGCGCGTACGTGATGTCGCGGGGCATCGTCGGCAGCCGGGGCGGGGCGCCCACCGTCGCCTCCCCCCTGCACAAGCAGGTGTACGACCTGCGAACCGGGCTCTGCCTGGACCTGCCCGGGGTGACCCTGCCCCGGTACGACGTCCGCTGCCGGGACGGCCTGGTCGAGGTGCGGCTGCGACAGGAGGAGTGATGCGGGACGAACTGGCCGGCTTCACCATCGGGGTGACCGCCGACCGGCGACGCGACGAACTGGCCGCGTTGCTGGAACGGCGCGGTGCCCGGGTGGTGCTCGCCCCGGCCCTGCGGATCGTGCCGCTGGCCGACGACACCGACCTGCGGGACGCCACCCGGGCCTGCCTGGACCGGCCACCGGACGTGCTGATGGCGAACACCGGCATCGGCATGCGCGGCTGGCTGGAGGCGGCCGAGGGCTGGGGGTTGGCCGAGCCGTTGAAGAACGTGCTGTCCCGGGCCTACGTGGTGGCCCGGGGACCCAAGGCGCGGGGCGCGATCCGCGCCGCCGGACTGCACGACCAGTGGTCGCCGGCCTCGGAGAGCTGCGAGGAGGTGGTGGAGCACCTGTGCCGGCGCGGGGTGGCCGGGCAGGTGATCGCCATGCAACTGCACGGCGACCGGCAGCCGGAGTGCACCGAGGCGCTGGAGGCCGCCGGTGCGACCGTGATCGAGGTGCCGGTCTACCGGTGGGCCCCGCCGACCGACCCGGCCCCGCTGCACCGGCTGATCGACCTCGTCGCCGGCCGGCTGGTCGACGCCGTCACCTTCACCTCCGCCCCGGCGGCGGAGGCGCTGCTGCGGGCCGCCGGGGACCGGACCGAGACGGTGCTCGCCGCGTTGCGCGGGGACGTCCTGGTCAGCTGCGTCGGCGCGGTGACCGCCGAACCCCTGGTCCGGCGGGGGGTGCCGGTCAGCGCGCCGAGCCGCGCCCGGCTCGGCGCGCTGGTCCGCACCATCGTGGACGAACTGCCCCGCCGTACCGTCACCGTGAAGGCGGCCGGACACCTGCTGACCCTGCGCGGGCACGCCGCCGTCATCGACGGGGAACTGCGTCCGCTGGCCCCCGCCCCGATGGCGGTGCTGCGGGCGCTGGCCACCCGGCCCGGGCGGGTGCTGTCCCGGACCGAACTGCTGCGCACGCTGCCCCGGGGGGCCGACGAGCACGCGGTGGAGATGGCGGTGGCCCGGCTGCGGGTGGGGCTGCGGGCACCCCGGGTGGTGCAGACCGTGGTCAAGCGCGGCTACCGGCTCCGGGTGGAGTGACCCGGACGGCCCGCCCCACCGTCACGCGGCGGGGCGGGCCGGGTCGTCACCGGTCGGCTCAGCCCACCGGGGTGGGGAAACCCCGGCCGTGCTCGGCCTGGAGCCGGATCATGGCGTGCTCCACCACCGTCACCAGCACCTGCTTGACCGACTCGCGGTCCCGGGCGTCGCACATCACCAGCGGCACGTCCGCCGAGATGGCCAGCGCCTCGCGGACCTCCTCCGGCTCGTACAGGTCCGAGCCGTCGAACCGGTTCAGCGCGACCACGTACGGCAGTTTGCGGTTCTCGAAGTAGTCCAGCGGGGCGAAGGCGTCGGTGATCCGGCGGGTGTCCACCAGGACGGCGGCACCCACCGCCCCCCGGATGATCTCGTCCCACATGAACCAGAACCGGGTCTGGCCGGGGGTGCCGAACAGGTACAGGATCAGGTCCTGCGCCATGGTGATCCGGCCGAAGTCCATGGCGACCGTGGTGGTCTCCTTGCCGGGCACCTTCGACGGGTCGTCGATGCCGACACCGGCGGCGGTCATCAGCGCCTCGGTGGTCAGCGGAGTGATCTCGGAGATCGCCCCGACCAGGGTCGTCTTGCCCACGCCGAAGCCACCCGCGACCACGATCTTCGCGGAGACGATTCCCCGGCTCTGGCGCGACCCGGCGGGGTCATAGCCTGCGAAGTCCACTTAGCACCCTTCCAAGGATTTCCATTCGCTCCTCGAACCCCTCGGCGGGAGCGGCAGTGTGTAGCGTGAGCAGACCGTCGGCGACCAGGTCGGCGATCAGCACCCGGGCGACGCCCAGCGGCATCCGGGTGTACGCGGCGATCTCCGCCAGCGACTGCGCCCGTCCCTCGCAGACGGTGGCGATTCGGTACTTGTCGTGTCCGGCGAAGCGGGACTCGGCCACCTGGGTCGCGTTGGAGCTGAGCACCGCCTCCAGCGCGATGTCCCGGCTCGGTTCGGTGCGGCCCCGGGTGACCGCGTACGGACGTACCAGCGCTCCACGTGGGTCCCGCCGGGGGTCCATCCCTCGATCACCTCCTCCCGCCCGGGTCCGGGCCCGGATGCTTCGTCACTCGGACCGGACGCGGTCGCGCCCGGCCCACCCACCGCCCGTGGCTACGAGCGCACGGCGTCCCGGGGCAGCGGCACCAACGCCGCGCCCACCCGCTCGACCAGCAGCGCCATCTCGTAGCCGACCTGACCCACGTCACAGCTGCGGGCGGCGAGCACCGCCATCGACGAGCCGTCGCTGATCGACATCAGGAACAGGTAGCCGCTGTCCATCTCGATCACTGTCTGCAGCACCCCGCCAGCGCTGAACATCCGGGCGGCACCCTCGGTCAGACTCACCACGCCGGAGGTGATCGCCGCGAGCTGGTCGGCCCGGTCGGCGGGCAGGTCCCGCGAGGAGGCGAGCAGCAGCCCGTCCGCGGACACCGCCACCACGTGGGCGATACCCGCCACGCTGTCGGCGAAGTTGGTGAGCAGCCAACCCATGTCCTGCATGGCAGCTGGCCTGTTCATCGGTTCGTCTCCTTGGTCGAGGTGCTGTTGAGGTCCGCGCCCGCCGTGCGTCCGCGCTGTACGCCGCGGTGGTAGGCCGAGAGCAGGCCGCGTACTTCGTCGGGGGTGCGGCGGCTACGGTCCCGGCCGCCCTTCGGTTCGATCCCGCCGGGCACGAGCTGTGCCTGGGGTACCCGCTTGGGCAGGCCGGACCGGGTGGTGCCGGCGTTGGCCGGCTCGGCCGCCTGGCTGGCCCGGGTCCAGCCCTCGTCGGCCGCCGTCCGCCACGCGTCGGGATCGGTGCCCGGCGGGGTCGCCGGGGGGGCCTCGGGGGCGGCCGGCGGAGGTGTGCCGTACGTCGGCGACGCGGTGGCGGCCGGCGGTACGGG
>NZ_JACGMO010000133.1:0-20925 GCF_015354745.1 Micromonospora sp. S-DT3-3-22 | reverse complement strand
ACCGTCCGTCGGCGCGCTCGCCGGCGTCCGGTCCGCCGTCGGCGGCGCGGTCCGGCCACCGGTCGTCCACGGCCGGCGGGGAGGTAGGGCCGGTCCGGGCACGCGGGTCGTCGTCGTGGCCCGGCGATCCGGCGGCGTCCTGCGGCCCTCCGGCAGCATCGGACGGCCCACCGTCCGGTGGCTGCGGACCCGACCCGCCGCCGGGGCCGCCCGCCGAGGGGCCACCCGGCCCACCGGCACCGTCCGGGCCGCCGGGGTCACCCGGACCGCTCGGGCCGGTGTCCGGCGGATCGTCGTCGGGGTGCTCGTCGCGGGCCCGCTGTAACGCCTCGTCGAGGCGCTTCTCGTCCAGGCCGGGGGTGTCGAACGGGTCGCGGCGACGGCGGTGCGGCAGGGCGAGCCGGGCGGCGACCCGGACGTCGTCGGCGGTCACCCGGTCCCGGCCCTGCCAGGCGGCGTGCGCGACGGCCGTGCGGGCGGTGACGATGTCGGCGCGCATCCCGTCCACGTCGAACGCGGCGCAGACCTCGGCGATCTGCCGCAGCGCGCCGTCGGGCAGCAGCACCCCGTCGAGCCGGTCCCGGGCGGCGACCACCCGGGCGGCCACCTCGGCGTCGGCGGCGGCCCACCGGGCGGCGAACCCGGCCGGGTCCGCGTCGGCGGCGAGCCGACGGCGCACCACCTCCACCCGGACCACCGGATCGCGGCTGGCCGCCACCTCGACGGTCAGCCCGAACCGGTCGAGCAGCTGCGGGCGCAGCTCACCCTCCTCCGGGTTCATCGTGCCCACCAGCAGGAACCGGGCGGCGTGACTGACCGAAACCCCCTCCCGCTCGACGTGGCAGCGGCCCATCGCGGCGGCGTCCAGGAGCAGGTCGACCAGGTGGTCGTGGAGCAGGTTCACCTCGTCGACGTAGAGCACCCCCCGGTGGGCGGCGGCGAGCAGGCCCGGCTCGAAGGCGCGTACCCCCTCGGCGAGGGCCTTCTCCAGGTCGAGCGAGCCGACCACCCGGTCCTCGGCGGCCCCGACCGGCAGCTCCACCAGCCGGGCCGGGCGGCGCTCGACCGGCGCGGCGGCCGGGTCGTCGTGCCCGGCGGCATCCGGGTGCGGGCCGTCCGGGCAGGTCGGGTCGGGGGCGGCCGGGTCACAGCCGAACCGGCACCCGGCGACCCGGTCCACCGGCGGGAGCAGCGCGGCCAGCGCCCGGACGGCGGTGGACTTGGCGGTGCCCTTCTCGCCCCGCACCAGCACCCCGCCGATCGCCGGACTGACCGCGTTGAGCAGCAGCGCCAGCCGCATGTCGTCCATCCCGAGCACCGCCGAGAAGGGGTAGCCGCCCACTGTGGTCGGGGGTGTCACTGTCGTTCCTCCAGGTCGCCCTCGGTGGCCAGGTACGTCTCCCGGAGGCGGTCCAGGGTGCTGGGCTCGGGGGCGGCCCACAGGCCACGTTCGGCGGCCTCCAGGAGCCGTTCGGTGATGCCGCGCAACGCCCACGGGTTGGACCGCTCCAGGAACTCCCGGGTCTGCCCGTCGAACAGGTACGCCTCGGCGAGGCGCTCGTACATCCAGTCGTCGACGACCCCGGCGGTGGCGTCGTAGCCGAACAGGTAGTCCACGGTGGCGGCCAGCTCGAACGCACCCTTGTAGCCGTGCCGGCGCATCGCCGCGATCCACTTCGGGTTGACCACCCGGGCCCGGAACACCCGCCGGGTCTCCTCACCGAGGGTGCGGGTGCGCACGTCGTGCGGCATCGCCGAGTCGCCCACGTACGCGGCCGGGGCGGCCCCGGTGAGGTGCCGCACCATCGCCACCATCCCGCCGTGGTACTGGAAGTAGTCGTCGGAGTCGACGATGTCGTGCTCACGGGTGTCCTGGTTCTTCGCCGCCACCGCGATCCGGGCGAAGGAGCGTTCCATGTCGGCCCGAGCCTCCCGCCCGTCCAGGCCCCGGCCGTAGGCGTAGCCGCCCCAGACGGCGTACACCTCGGCCAGGTCGGCGTCGGTGCGCCAGTTGCGGGCGTCGATCAGCGGCAGCAGCCCCGCCCCGTACGCCCCGGGTTTCGAGCCGAAGATCCGGGCGGTGGCCCGCCGCTCGTCGCCGTGTGTGGCGAGGTCGGCGGCCACGTGCGCGCGCAGGTAGTTGTCCCCGGCCGGCTCGTCGAGGGCGGCGACCAGCCGTACCGCGTCGTCGAGAAGGGCGACGACGTGCGGGAACGCGTCCCGGAAGAAGCCGGAGATACGGACCGTGACGTCGACCCGGGGCCGGCCCAGTTCGGCCACCGGCACCACCTCGACGCCGGTGACCCGCCGCGACCGGTCGTCCCACACCGGCCGGCAGCCGAGCAGGGCCAGCACCTCGGCGATGTCGTCGCCCTGGGTACGCATGGCGCTGGTGCCCCACACCGTCAGCCCGACCGACCGCGGATACTCCCCGGTGTCGGCGAGGTAGCGGGCGAGCAGCGAGTCGGCCAGCGCGACCCCGACGTCCCAGGCGTTGCGGCTGGGGATCGCCTTCGGGTCGACGGAGTAGAAGTTGCGGCCGGTGGGCAGCACGTTGACCAGGCCCCGGGTGGGCGACCCGGACGGTCCGGGCGGCACGAACCGGCCGGCGAGCGCGCCGAGGGTGTGGGTGATCTCGTCGGTGGTGCGGTCCAGCCGGGGCACCACCTCGCGGGCGGCGAACCGCAGCACCTCGACGGCGTCGGGGCAGGCCCCGCCGGTCACCTCGGTGACCACCGGGTCGGCCCGGTCGGCGTCCCAGCCGAGGGTCTCCATGCCGAGGACGAGCCGCCGGGCCAGCCCCTCGATCAGGTCCACCGCGTCGGCGGCGGTGACCGCCGGCCCGTCGACCACGTCGGTCAGCGCCGCCGGCACCGCCACCCGTGCCCCGGGCTCGGCGAGCAGCGCCTGCTCGTCCAGGCCGTAGCCGGCGGCGAGGGCCTGCCGCAGGCCGGGCAGGGCACGGCTGCCGCCCCACACCTGCGGGGCGCGCAGCACGGCCAGGACGAGGTTGACCCGGGCCTCACCGGTGGGCACCCCGGCCAGGACGTGCAGCCCGTCGCGGATCTGCACGTCCTTGACCTCGCACAGGTAGCCGTCGAGGTGCAGCACGAAGTCGTCGAAGTCGTCGGCGGCGGGCATCGCCTCGGTGTGCAGGTCGTGGTGGAGTTCGGCGGCGCGCACCAGTTCCCAGATCTGCCCCCGGACCACCGGCACCTTCGCCGGGTCGAGCGCCTGCACGGTGGCGTACTCGTCCAGCAGTTGTTCGAGTTTCGCCAGCTCGCCGTAGGTCTCGGCGCGGGCCATCGGGGGCACCAGGTGGTCGACCACGACGGCGTGCGCCCGCCGCTTGGCCTGGGTGCCCTCGCCGGGATCGTTGACGATGAACGGGTAGACCAGCGGCAGGTCACCGAGGACGGCGTCGGGGGCGCAGTCGGCGGCCAGGCCGAGGCCCTTGCCGGGCAGCCACTCCAGGGTGCCGTGCTTGCCGAGGTGCACCACCGCGTCCGCGCCGAAGCCGCCGTCGGCGACCGGCGCGGCCAGCCACCGGTAGGCGGCCAGGTAGTGGTGGCTGGGCGGCAGGTCGGGGTCGTGGTAGATGGCGATCGGGTTCTCGCCGAAGCCGCGCGGCGGCTGGATCAGCAGGGTGACGTTGCCGAACCGCAGCCCGGCCAGGACGATGTCACCGTCGTCGGTGTAGAGCTGGCCGGGTGGCTCACCCCAGTGTTCCCGCATCCGGTCCCGCAGGTCGACCGGCACCTGGTCGAACCAACGCCGGTAGGTCTCCCCCGGCACCCGGGCCTCGGCGGCGGCCAACTGTTCCGGGGTGAGCCATTCGACGTCGTGGCCCCCGGCGGCGATCAACGCGTGGATCAGCGCGTCCCCGTCGGTGGGTGGTGGCGCGTCGCCGAGGTGGTATCCGGCTTCGGCGAGGGCGGCGAGCAGGCGGACAGCCGAGGCGGGGGTGTCCAGGCCGACGGCGTTGCCGACCCGGGAGTGCTTCGTCGGGTAGGAGCTGAGCACGATCGCCACCCGCTTGTCGGCGTTGGGCAGGTGCCGCAGCCGGGCCTGCCGGACGGCGATCCCGGCGACCCGGGCGGCCCGCTCGGCGTCGGCGGCGTAGACCGACAGCCCGTCGGCGTCGATCCGTTTGAACGAGAACGGCACGGTGACGATCCGGCCGTCGAACTCGGGGATGGCCACCTGCATCGCCGCGTCCAGCGGGGACAGCCCGGCGTCGCTGGCCGCCCACTGTTCCCGGGTGCTGGTCAGGCAGAGCGCCTGGATCACCGGAACGTCGAGGGCGGCGAGCGCGCCGACGTCCCAGGCGTCCTCGTCGCCTCCGCCGGAGGCGTCGGCGGCGACCGTCCCCCCGGCGGCGAGGACGGTCACGACGAGCGCGTCGCAGCGGGCGAAGAGGTCCAGCGGCCCGTCGCCGGGGGTGAGCCCGCGCAGCGAGCCGCAGAAGATCGGCAGCGGCTCGCCGCCGGCCGCGTCGACCGCGTCGGCCAGGGTCCGCACGAAGTCGGTGTTGCCGGCCAACGCGTGCGCCCGGTAGAACACGATCCCCACCGTCGGCCGCCCGCCGTCCCCCCGCAGCCCGTCCGTCCCGGCCGCCGGATCGGCCGGGTCGGCGGGGTCGCCCGGGGCGGTCGGGCGGCGGTGGTCGAGGATGCCGTACGGCGGGGTGGGGGTGGGCGGGTCGAAGCCCTCACCGGTGAGCAGGACCGTGTCGGAGAGGAACCGGGCGAGCTGGGCGAGGTTCTCCGCGCCCCCCTCCACCAGGTAGGACAGCGCTTCGGTGGCCACCCCGGAGGCCACCGTGGAGGCCGCCATCAGCTCCGCGTCGGGCACCGCCTCGCCGCCGAGCACGATCGTGGGGACGCCGGAGCCGAGCACCGCCGCGAGGCCGTCCGGCCACGCCTGCCGCCCGCCGAGCAGCCGTACGACGGCCAGGTCGACCCCGTCGAGCAGGGCCGGTACGGCGGCCACGTCGACCCGGGTGGGGTTGGCGAGGCGGTAGTCGGCGGCGCTGGTGCGGGCGGCGAGCAGATCGGTGTCGGCGGTGGACAGCAGCAGGATGCGCACGTGCAGCTCCGGAGAGTGACGTCCGGCTCGGCCGCAGGGCCGGGCCGAGCGGGGCGGGAGGGACGCCGGTCAGCGGCGGCGGAGGTCCGACGCGCCCCGCCGACGACGGGGCACCCGGACCGGCCGTCAGCGGTACGTGGCAGGCCGACCGCCCCGGCGACGACCGGCGGCGGTGGGAGGGGTGGGAGCACGCGGCGGCGCGGGCTCGACGGTGCTGCGGGAATCACCGACCGTCATCGGGTCGGCAGTGACGCTGCGCGTCATCGGGTCCTCCTCGGGTGTCCACGCCCTGGGGTTCTCCGACGGCCGAAGTATCCTGGCTTCCGGATCGATGCTCACCCCCGGCCTTCCAACCGTGCACGCACGGTCGTGACCCACGAGGGGGGATCGCTCCCCGGTGACAGTGGCGGGACCGCGTCGGAATCGCACCGACTTCCTTCACTGCCGTCAGGCCGCGAATGCTGCCACACTCCTCACCCCGAGGTCAACGGCGGCCACCGCCCCCACGGCGGCACCGATCGACCCCCGTGGCCAGGCCGGCGGCGGCTCTCGTCGTCCAGCGGGGTCGGCACCCGCTCCCCGCATCCCACGGATCGGCCCGCCCCGTCCCGACGGCCGACCCGAACCGCCCTGCGTCGGACACGCCGGGCCCTCCTCAGGTGCCCGCCGACGGTCCCGTCCCGCCCACCGACCGCCGCGGAGCCGACCCGGGTGTGCCGTCCCCGGGCGGGTCGTCCCCCAGGCCGCCCGTTGCCGGACGGCCCGTTGCCGGTGGCTGGCCGGCCACGGGCGGTCGGGATACCTCTGTCACACGCTGTCGAGCTGATGACGTCACCGACTCGGGGCCGGCGTGGTCAGGCCTGACCGGACGGTGGCCAGGCCGGCAGCGTCGGCCACCTACCCGACGCCGCAGGGCTGCCCCGGCCCGGTGCCGCCGGGCCGCGCCGCCCCGACACTGGGGTCACCCCGGCCCGACACTGCGGTCGCCCCGGCCCGACACTGGGGTCACCCCGGCCCGACACTGCGGTCGCCCCGGCCCGACACTGGGGTCGCCCCGGCCCGACACTGCGGTCGCCCCGGCCGGGCGGTCCGGGTCGTCCCCGCCCGGCCGGCCCCGATCCGTCACCGTCATCAGCTCGAAAGGGCCCGCGTCGACCTACCCCCGCCCCGGGGCGGCCGGCGGCCCGGCGCGCGCAGCCGCCACCGCAGCCACCCCACCCCGGGGCAGCACCCCACGGCCTCCGCCGTACCCCACGCGCCGCTGGGGGGGGATCAGCGGAGGCGGCGCTCGGGATGGGCCCGGTTCCAGGCCCGCATCCGCTCCGGGTATCCGGTCTTCGCCGCCTCGTACAGGGGCACCGCGTGCCGGTGGGCCAGCTTCGCCGCCGTACGCGGGGAGCCGGTGCGGCGGCGGATCCACTCCCCGTCGTGCGCGATCGCCACCACGGTGGTGTCGGTGGCGGTCGTCTCGGGTTCGAGATAGAACTCCACCCCCCGGTGGGCGGCCACGAAGTCCGCCAACGCGGTCAGGTCGTCCCGGGTGGCCTCCCGGTCGAGCTTGGTCGGGATGCCCTCGTCAGCCCGGGGCCGTCGGCTGAACCAGCCCATCTGCCCGTTCCTCTCCTCGGCGTCCCTCCAGTGGAGCATCCCCACCTGGAAGGGCGCTGCGAACCCGGTGACAGCCGGCTGAGCGGCCTGTTCACGCCCGGTCGAGGGCAGCCAGCTCGTCGGGGGTGAGCCGCAGCGTCCCGGCGGCGACGTTCTCGGCCAGGTGGGCCGGGTCGCCGGTGCCGGGGATGGCCAGCACGTGCGGGCCCTGGTGCAGCGTCCAGGCGAGGCGGACCTGCTGCGGGGTGGCGTCGTGGGCACGGGCGACGGCGCGTACCGCCGCACCGTGGTCGGTGCGGGCCCCGCCCTCCCGGTTGGCCCCGGCAAGCGCGAAGAACGGCACGTAGGCGATGCCCCGGGCACCGCACTCACGGAGCAGGGCGTCCTGGTCGCCGCGGTTGTCCAGGGCGTAGTTGTTCTGCACGCAGACCACCGGGGCGATGCGCTGCGCCTCGTCGAGGTGGTCGAGGCGGACGTTGGACAGGCCCAGGTGCCGGATCAGGCCGGCGTCGCGCAGTTCGGCCAGCGCGCCGAAGCGTTCCGCCACGGAGTCGGGCGCGGGGCGTTTGACGATCCGCAGGTTGACCAGGTCGAGGTGGTCGCGGCCGAGCCGGCGCAGGTTCTCCTCCACCTGGGCGCGCAGCTGCGCCGGGCCGGCCTCCTCGTGCATCCCGGTGGCCGGGTCGGCCCGGAAGCCGACCTTGGTGGCGACGACCAACCCCTCCGGGTACGGGGCGAGCGCGGCGCGGATCAGCTCGGTGGCGTACCGGGCGGGGCCGGTGCCGACCTTCAGGGTGCCGCCGGGTGAGACGTAGAACGCGGCGGTGTCGATGTGGTCGACCCCCAGCTCGACGGCCCGGCGCAGGACGCGCAGCGCCCGTTCCCGGTCGGGGTGGGCGGTGATCCGCATTGAGCCGAAGCCCATCCGGTGCACGGTGCGGTCGCCCAGGGTCCAGCGGCCCGCCGCTGCGGCGGTGATCTCGGTCGGCATGCGGCGACCCTAGCCAGCGGCGGCGGCCCCGGGGAACGGCCGCGCACCCGATACCGGCGGGGGCCGACGACTGTTAGTTTTCCTGTACCGGGCCGACGGGGTGCTGCGGGCCGGTGCCGGCCGGCGGACGGGTCGCCGGCACCAGCGCCAGGGTGGGGATCAGCAGCACCGGCACCACCAGCAGGGCGTGCAGGATGCCGACATGGTCGCCGAGCAGGCCGAGCAGCGGCGGGCTGGCCAGGAACGACGTGTAGCCGATCACCGCGACGACGCTGACCCGGGCGGGGGCGCGTTCCTCGTCGTCGGCGGCGGCGCTCATCCCGACCGGGAACCCGAGCGACGCGCCGAGCCCCCAGAGGACCACGCCGACGACGGCGAGCGGCCCGGAACCGGCCAGCACCGCCAGCAGGGAGCCGGCGGCGGCCAGCAGGATCGTGCCGATCAGCACCGGCACCCGGCCCCAGCGGTCGATGGCCACGGTGCCGGCGGTCCGGCCGATGGTCATGCCGGCGACGAAGACCCCGAAGACGGCGGCCCCGGCGGCCTCGCTGGCCCCGTAGCCGTCGACGAAGGCGACCGCCAGCCAGTCGTTGGCGCTGCCCTCGGTGAACGCCATCACCAGCACCAGCGCGCCGATGAGCAGGGTGCGCGGCTCGCGCCAGGCCGCGAGCAGGCCACCCCGGCGGGTCGACGCGGCACCGTCGGCGGTCGAGGCGGCCGGGGCGGGCAGGAAGTTGCGCGCGCCGAGCAGGGTGCCGCCGAACACCACCACCGCCAGCACCGTCAGGTGCACGGTGATCGGCACACCGAGCCGGGCCGCGCCCGCGCCGAGCCCGGCGCCGGCCACCGAGCCGAGGCTCCAGGCGGCGTGGAAGCGGGGCAGGATGGTGCGGCCGAGCCGTTTCTCCACCGCCGCGCCCTCGACGTTCATCCCCACGTCGCAGGTGCCGGAGCCGTAGCCGAGGGCGAACAGGCCGACCGCGACGCCGGGCAGCGAGCCGAGCGGGGCGGCGACGCCCACCCCGACCAGACCGACCGCCACCAGCACGGTCGAGGCGACGACGGTGCGGGCCGGGCCGAGCCGCTGGGTCACCAGGCCGGCGCTGGTCAGCGCCAGCACGGCGCCGCCGGACATGGCCAGCAGCAGCAGTCCGAGCCGGCCGGCGCTGAGGCCGAGCGCGTCGCGGACCGCCGGGACCCGGGAGAACCAGGTCGCCACGGCGAGGCCGTTGAGGGCGAAGACCACCGCGACCCCGGTACGGGCGGCCCGTACCACCCGGGGCGGGACGGTTCGGTTCTCGGTGGCGGTGTTCACGGCGCGCGGTCCTCTTCCCTGGCGTGGCTTTCCCGGTGTGGCCGTTTCTCCCGGTCCGATGTGTCCCGGCCGGGCCCGACGTCCCCCACCGCTGATCTCACACCGCTTTCGTCACGGCCACAAGCGCGTTGTGCTCCTTACCGCAGCGGCGCAGCCGAACGGAGATGGCGCGGCACCGTCATTATTGATCGACTAGCTTCAATCAGTGGTGGGGACTGACGGTACGGGGGCACGCGCATCGTGGGGGATTCGTGAAGTTCGGCATACTCGGAACATATGTGATACTTCCCGGGCAGAATTACTGCATCAATGCTCCCAAGCAACGCAATCTGATGGCGGTCCTGACAGTCAACGGAAATGTGCTCATCCCGGTGGAACGCCTGGCCCGCGAGGTGTGGCCCGACGAACCACCCGCCTCGGCCAGCAATCTGATCCGGCAGTACGTCTTCCGCCTCCGGCGCAGTCTGCCCCCGTCGGTGGGGCGGGCCATCATTACCGGCCCGGGTGGCTACAAACTGCGGTTGGCGCGCGGCGACGTCGACAGTCACCTCTTCGACGCCAACGTGGTACGCGGTCGTGCCGCCTTCGCGGCGGGCCGGCTCGACGAGGCGGTACGGGCCCTGTCGGAGGCGTTGGCCGCCTGGCGGGGGGACCCGCTCGCCGACGTCGACCCGTCCCCCTCGATCCTGGCCGAGACCCGGCGGCTCGGTGAACGGCGGCTGCTCGCCATCGAGATGCGCGCCGACGCCTACCTGCGCCTCGGCTGGTACGACGAGGCCGTCGAGGAGCTGGCCGCGCTGGTCACCCTCCACCCCGAGCGGGAACGGCTGCGCGACATGCAGATGCGGGCGCTGTGCCAGGTCGGCCGCCGGGCCGAAGCCCTCGCGGTGTACCGCGACCTGCGCCGGACGCTGGCCGACGGCGTGGGCATCGAGCCGGCGCCGGAGTTGCAGCGGCTGCACCGGCAGGTGCTCGACGGCGACCCGGCGCTCAGCGAGCCGTCCGCCGCCCGCCGGTCCGCCGCGGCCGGATGGTCCGGGTCGGCGTACCGGTGACGGGTCACCGGCCCCGCTCGGGGCGCGACGGCAGCAGGGCCACCGCGAGGGCGAGCGCCGCCACCGCCAGCCCCGCCCCGGTGACCACCGTGGCCGCGCCCCAGCGGGTCAACAGGGGCGCCAGCAGCATGCTGCCCACGGCGAAACCCCAGCCGATCGCCGCGTACTGGAGGGAGAAGCCGGTGGCCCGGCGGTCGGGCGGCAGCACCCGCTCCAGGTGCAGCGACCGGGCCAGCACGGTCGGCCCCTCGAAGAACCCGGCGACGGCGTACAGGGTCAGCAGCGCGACGGCGTGCGGTCGCGCGAGCACCGCGAGCGCGACCACCAGGCCCAGCACCAGCAGGGCGACGTCGGCCTGCCGCTGGTGGCCCCCCGGCCACCCGCGCAGGCTGTAGAGGACGCTGCCGAGGCCGGTCCCGATCGCGTACGCGGCGAGGGCCAGCCCGGCGAGCGACGCCTGCCCGCTGCCGGTGAACAGCGGCACCGCCGCGACCGTCAGCACCCCGAGCAGGACCCGCAGCGCGGCGGTCAACGCCAGGGTGCGGGCCAGCAGGCGTAGCACCGGCAGCACCCGGCTGCGGCCGGCGGCGCGCCGGGCCGACGTCGGGTCGGGCAGGCGCAGGGCCGCCCCGGCGGCGATCGCGGCGGGCAGCGCGGTCAGGCCCACACCGACGGCGGGCGAGACGGCGGCGACGGTCACCCCGACCAGCACCGGCCCGAGCCCCCAGCAGACCTGGTTGAGCACCGTGTCCAGGGACAGCGCCCGGGGCAGCACGGCCGCGTCGACCAGGTGGGTGAGCATCGACCGCAGACCGCCCGGGGCGCCGGCCGGCACCGCACCGGCCAACGCGACGAGGACGACCAGCAGCGCCGTGCCGCCACCGGTGCCGACCACCACGGCGGCGGCCAGGAAGAGCAGCGCCTCGGCGGCCAGGCACCCGGCCAGGACGCGACGCGGGTTCCACCTGTCGATCAGCGCCCCGGCGGCCGGTGCCGCGACCGCTTCGCCGATGGTGTGCGCGCCGACCAGCAGGCCGCTGAGCAGGTAGCCGTCGCTGAGCGCCCGGCCGGCGAAGACCAGCGCCAGCGGAGCCATCGCCACCGGCAGCCGCGCCCCGAAGGTGGCGACCATCCAGCCCACCCAGCCGGGCGAACGCAGGATCGCCCGCAGGGGCGTGCCGGCCCGACCCGAGAGGTCCACCTGCGACGTCGCCACCCGACCCGCCCTTCCGCAGCCCCGTCCACCAGGGACGAACAGTAGTCACCAAAACACGTTCGGCCCCCCACCCCCACCCCCACTCCCGCCCGCCCCCGGCCCACTCCCGCCCGCGTGATCAAGAGGTTTGCGTCAGGAAATGCCGCGGCTGGTGACGCAAACCTCTTGATCACCGCACGAAGGCGCGGGCCGGAGACCGGGCTCCGGGGGCCCCGGCCGGGCCCCCGGAGGGCGGGTGGGCTAGCCGGTCGGGGGTGGCAGTCGGCGGAGGAAGGCGGCCCGGTCGACGACCCGACGCCGGTGGGAGCCGTGACCGAGCACCGTCCCGGTCGGACCGACCACGGTGAAGTCGACGTCGACGTCACGGCCCACGACGGTGAGGGCGACCCGGTAGGTGACCGGCTCGCCGCACCCGGCCGCCGCCGCGTGGGTCAGCGTCACGCCGACGCCGACGGTCATCTCGCCGGCCGCCAGCACCGGGGCGAGCACCTCCACGCAGGTCTGTTCCATCAGGCCCAGCATGGCCGGGGTGGACAGGACCATCAGGCCCTCGTTGCCCCACCGGGTGGCGCAGTCGTCCTCGCGGACCACCCGGGTGCGCTCCCCCTCGACCCGACGCCCCTCCCCCATCCCGGCGGCGGGTGCGGTCACGCTGTCGGGGCCGGTCGGGGCGGTCACGCCGGCACCGCCGGTGCGTCGACCGGGGCGGTGTAGCGGCGTACCACGTCCTTGTAGATGTTCTTCTTCTGCATCTCGGTGGTGCCGCCGGCGATCCGGATGGCGACGGCGTCGCGCAGGTGCCGTTCGATGCCGCCGGCCCGGTCGTAGCCGGCGTGCCCGAAGATCTGGACCAGTTCGACGGTGGACCGGACCGCTCCCTCGGAGGCGGCCAGCTTGGCGCAGGAGGCGAGCGCGCTGTAGGCGTCGTCGCCCCGGACCAGCGCGTCGGCGGCGGCGTAGGCGAGATGCCGGGCCGACTCGATGGTGGTCCGGATGCCGACGACCTTGTCCTGGATGAACTCGTGCTCGCCGATGGGGACGCCGAACGCCCGGCGTTCGGCGCAGCGGCGCAGCACCACGGGGAGCAGCGCCTCCAGTTGGGCGGCGACCACGACGCCGTACATGAGCCGGTCGAAGGCCAGGAACGAGTAGAGGGTGGCGAGCCCGTCGCCGGGTGGACCGACCACGTCGGCCGGGCCGACCGGCACCCCGTCCAGGATGATCGGCCCGGTGGGGCTGGTCCGCTGGCCGAGCAGGTCCTCGGCCGCGCCGGTGTCGACGCCGGGCCGGTCGCCCTCCAGCACGAACAGGGTGATGTCCCGGGTGCCGATGCCGTCGAGCCGGCCGACGATCAGCAGGTGGTCGGCGACGGGCGCGTTGGTGATGTGCGCCTTGTGCCCGGTGAGCCGCCAGTCGTCGACGCCGTGCACGCTGGCCCGGGTGCCGACGGCGGCGACGTGGGAGCCGCCGGCCGGTTCGGTGGCGGCGGTGGCGCCCACCGCGCCGCCGGCCAGCGCCGGCAGCAGCCGTCGGCGCTGTTCGGGGGTGCCGTGTTCGCACAGCACGTGCAGCAGGCCGGCGTGGGCGACGGCGGACAGCACGAAACCGGAGTCGTCCGCGCCCTGGGCGAGCCCCTCCAGGCCGGCCAGGAAGTCCCACAGGGTGCCCCCGTCGCCGCCGTGCTCGCGGGGCAGGTGGGCGGTCCAGAACCCCTCGTCGGCCAGCGCCTGCCAGGACTTGGTGTCGAAGACCCCGGCGCGGTCGCGCTCGGCGGTGCCGGGGGCGACGGCCGTCGCGGCGAAGCGGCGGAACCGTTCCCGGCGGGCGTGTTGCTCCTGCGTCCAGGTGATCTGCATCGTCGTGCCCTCTCAGCCGGCCTCGGTGATGTCGTGCAGGGTGAGCCGGACGGCGGCGGTGAAGGCCGCCACGTCGTCTCCGGTGGTGCAGGTGGTGACGCAGCCCATGCCCCGGGGCGCCACGATCACGCCGTGGTTGAGCAGGCCCAGGAAGAAGGCGTGCTGGCGGGCGGCGTCGACGCCGCGGACGTCCCGGAACACCTCGACCCGGCGCGGGCCGATGTGCACGTTGAACAGGGAGCCGACGCCGGTGACGACGGCGTCGACCGACGCGTCGGCGAAGACCCCGGTCAGCTCCCGGCGCAGCAGGTCGCCGGTGCGGTTGAGCGCGTCGATGGTGGCCACGTCGAGCTTGCCCAGGGTGACGATGCCGGCGGCGACGCTCAGCGCGTTGCCGGTGAACGTGCCGCCCTGGTAGAGCACCGGGCCACCGGAGCGGGAATCGTAGACGTCGGTGCCGCCCTGGGGTTCGAGCAACCCCATGATGTCGGCCCGGCCGCCGTACGCGCCGATCGGCAGCCCGCCACCGATGATCTTGCCCATGGTGGTCAGGTCGGGGGTGACCCCGTACGCCTGCTGCGCGCCGCCGTACGCCAGCCGCAGCGTGATCACCTCGTCGAAGACCAGCAGGATGCCCAGTTCGTCGCAGGTGGCCCGCATCGCGGTCAGGTACTCGGCGGTGGCCGGGATCATGCCGCCGACGCCGAGCACCGGTTCGAGCACCAGCGCCGCCAGCCGGTCGGCGTGGGCGCGCAGGATCTCCTGCGACGCGGTGACGTCGTTGAACGGCACCACCAGGGTCTCCCGGGTGCGGGAGGCGGGGATGCCGCGCATCTCCGGCACGGAGGCGGGCGACCGGACGTCACCGGCGAGGTCGGCCGGTGGCCGTACGCTGATCATGACGTCGTCGGTGGTGCCGTGGTAGCCACCCTCGGCCTTGGCGACCAGCGGGCGGCCGGTGTGGGCCCGCGCCAGCCGCAGCGCGAACATCACCGCCTCGGTGCCGGAACCGGTGAACCGGACCCGGTCCAGGCTCGGCACCCGCGCCACCAGCAGCTCCGCCAGCTCGGCCTCCAGGGTGCGGGAGAACGAGTGCGAGGTGCCGTGCGGCAACTGCTCCCGGAGGGCGGCGGTGACGTCCGGGTCGGCGTAGCCCAGCGGCAGGCCGGTGTAGTTGGCCAGGAAGTCGCGGTAGGCGTTGCCGTCGACGTCCCAGACCGTGCCGCCGGCCCCCCGGTCCAGGTAGACCGGGTACGGCGGCCAGGAGTTGAGGCTGCGGGTCGCGCCGGCCGGGATCGTCCGGCCGACCCGGGCGAAGTGCTCCTTCGAGCCGGGGGTGCGCTTCGCGTAGTCGGACAGGATGCTCATGCCGGTAGCTCCTCGCGGGTCGGCTGGCCGGCCGTGCCGCCGGGCCAGGTGATCAGGGCGCTCCCCCAGGTCATCCCTCCGCCGAAGGCGGCGAGCAGGACCCGGGCACCGGGGCGGACCCGGCCGGCGTCGATCGCCGCGTCGAGGGTGACCGGCACCGACGCGGCGCCGGTGTTGCCGTAGTGGGTGCCGCTGATCGCCACCTGGTCGGCGACGAAGCCCAGTTCCTTGGTCACCTCGCGCAGCAGCCGCACGTTGGCCTGGTGCGGGACGAGCAGGTCGAGGTCGGCGACGGTCAGCCCGCAGGCGGCGGTGGCGTCGGCGACGAGTTCCGGCAGTTTGCGTTCGGCGAACGCGCGTACCGCCCGGCCGTCCATCGTGAAGTAGTGCCCGCCGTGGGCGACGGTGGCGGTGCTGGCCGGGGCGCGGCTGCCACCGGCGGGGATCCGGACGAGGTCGTGCTGCCGGCCGTCGCTGCCCAGCCGGGTGTAGGCGATGCCGGCGGCGTCGGCCGAGCGGCCCAGCACCACCGCGCCCGCGCCGTCGCCGAAGAGGACCGAGGTGCGCCGGTCGGTGTAGTCGAGGATGCGCGAGTAGGTGTCCGCGCCGATCACCACGGCGTACCCGATGGTCGGGTCGCACCGCATGATCTTGTGGGCGACGTCCAGGGCGTAGACGAAGCCGGTGCAGACGGCGTCCAGATCCATCGCGTACGCGCCCCACGCGCCGAGGTTGGCCTGCACCCGGCAGGCGGTGGCGGGCAGCGGCAGGTCCGGGGTCGAGGTGCCCAGGATGATCAGGCCGACCTCGGCGGCGTCGACGCCGGCCCGGTCGAGGGCCTGCCGGGCGGCGTGGGTGGCGAGGTCGGAGGTGGCCTCGCCGGGCGCGGCGACCCGCCGTTCGTGGACCCCGGTCCGGTCGACGATCCAGTCGGCCGTGACACCGAGCGCCGTGGCCAGGGACGCGTTGGTCACCACCTGCTCGGGTACGCAGGCGCCGGTGGCGAGGATGCCCGGCGTCGCACCCGGGGTGCGGTCGGCGGCGGCGCGGGGTCGGGCGGGACTGGCAGCGGGCCGTCGTGGGTCATGGCGGCTGCGTTCGGTCGGGCTTGCCTGTTCGGCGTCGGCATGCATGTCCCCAGGCTGCCGTCGGCGTGTTCAGGACCCGTCGCCGCCGAGATTTAACGCAGATCTAGCGGCGGCGGGAATTACGGCGCAAACCGTCGTCCACAATGGTGGTAAAGGGTCGACAATGGACGCCGACCCTCCAGAATATCGGCCGCCGGCCCATTTCGTGCCGGCCGGACCGATAGGCGGCTCGGTAAGATCGGAGACAGCCATCTGACCGATCGCCGACTGCCCGGTGTGAAGTGGATCACACACAATGTGCCCATGAAAACCGGACGCGGACGCGGCAGGGCGGTACGGCTCACGGCGTGTCTGGCCCTGCTGACCCTGCTGGCCGGATGCATGCAGCTCAACCTGGGGCTGACCGTCAACGCCGACGACACCGTCGACGGGCAACTCCTGCTCACCGCAGAGAAATCGGTCCTCAGCAGCCGCAACAAGAACCTCGCGGTCGCCTACGCCGAACTGCGGGAGAACATCCCCACCCTGCCCGCCGGTGAGGAGACCGTCTACGAGGACGAGCGTTTCTACGGCGCACAGATCAGCTATCGGCGCACCCCGCTGAAGAGCTTCACGAGCGAGAGCGTGAATCTCGTCCGCGACGGCGATCTCTACCGGTTCAGCCTGCCGCTCGACCCCAGGAAATACGGCGGAAAGGTCGCCGAACAGAATCCGCAGAACCAGCAGACGTTCCTCCAGTTGATGTCGTTCGAGATCTCGGTGACCTTTCCCGGCCGGGTGATCGACTCCAACGGCACGCTCAACGGGCGCTCGGTGAGCTGGAAGGTCGTCGCCAACCAGCCCAAGCCGGCCGAGCTGCGGGCGATCGCCGAGGCGCCGCCACGCCCCACCCCGTCGGCCAGCCCGGCCGCCGCCAGCGGTACGGACGGCCCGGGCGGCTCCGGGTGGCTGCCGGTGGCCGTGGGGGTCCTGGTCCTGCTCCTGCTGGCCGGCGGGGTCACCGCCGTCCTGCTGCGCCGTCGGGGCGGCACCGCCGCCACCCCGGCCGCCCCCGCCCATCCCGCACCACCCGAAGGGGGATCGCCGTGAACGATCTCTTCACCTGGGCCGCCCTCGGCACCGTGGCCGGTGCCAGCGCCGCCACCCTGCTCACCGCCAACGTCATCGGCGGCCTGCTCGGCCCGAACAGCGACAAGGCCCGCAAGTGGATCGCCCTGGGCGTGGCGCTGCTCCTGTCGTACGCCACCGCGGCGTTCGCCACCGACGCGGGCGGCGAGAAGTGGCTGATCGCGTTCTTCAACGGCCTGGTCATCTTCTCCGCCGCGCTGGGCGTCAACCAGCTACCGCCCGGCAACCGGCAGCCCACCCAGGCCACCCCCGGCCAGCTCGCCCAGGGGCGGGAGCCCCGTTTCGTCCGTTCCTGGGTCTGAGGAGGCGCGTCATGGTCTACGGAATCGTCAGCGCCGCCGTCCACGTCCTGTGCGGGGCGGCGCTCGGGGCGACCGCCGGTGGCCCGGTGGGGCTGCTGGTCGGCACGGTCGTCGGCCTGCTCGTCGGCGTCCCGTTCGGCTGGTCGGTCGCCGCCGCCCGGGTGTACGGCCCGGACGCCCGGGGCGTGGCGCTGTTCGTCGTCGACCACACCTGGAGCCTGCCGAACACCGCCGCCGGGGCACTCTACCTCGCCCTGCACCTGGTCGTCGGCCACTCGTTGGACCGGCCCACCTCACAGCACAGCTGCCGGGTCAACCTGGTCGAGGGGGTGTCCCCGCGCTACGCCACCACCATCGGCACGGTCTGCGCCGGCTCCGGCCCCGGCATCCAACGCCACGAGGACGTACACATCCTCCAGGCCCGGCTGCTCGGCCCGCTCTACCTGCCGCTGGTCGCGCTCAACTACGTCCTGTTCACCATCGCCCCGGTGTGGCTGCTCTGGCACGACCACGCCAACGCCCCGATCAACCGGTTCACCCGCTACTTCGAGATCGGCGTCTACCCGCACGTGTGGAACGAGGCCATCGCTTACCGCATCCAGGGGACGCCGCCGCGATGACCGGCGACGCGCCGGGACCGGTCGAGGCGGCCACCGCCGAACTGGCCGCCTGGCTGGCCGGGGCGGCCGGCGAGGACGTCCCGGTCGGCCCGCCCGCCGACGGGGGCGTCGGGCTGACCCTGTGGCCGCTGGCCCTGCGGCCGGCCCGGCAGACCCGGGGCACCGGGACGCCCGCGCCGTACCGGTTCACGATCCGCTACCTGGTCGCCGCCGCCGGCCCGGCCGCGCTGGCCGGGCTGGACCGGGTGCTGACCGCCGCCGCCACGGCCGGCGAACCGGAACTGGTGCTGGAGGCCGGCGACCCGGCGCTGTGGGTGACGCTGGGCGTCGCCCCCCGGCCGGCGCTGCTGGTCGACGTGCCGGCCCAGGTGACGTCCACGCCGCCGGTCGCGCCACCGGTGCTGCACCCGCTGCGGCTGCACCGGGTGGCCCTGCGCGACCTCGTCGGCCGGGTCCTCGGCGCGCAGCAGCAACCCCTGGCGGCGCTGCGGGTGGAACTGGTCGGCACCCCGTACGCCACCCACACCGACGCGGGCGGGCGGTTCCGGCTCGCCGGGGTCCCGCACGACCCGGAGCACCCCGGCCAGCCGGTCCGGCTGCGTCTGGTCGGCCGGGGCCGCACCCTCACCGCCGAGGTCGACCCGGCCGACGCGGACATCGTCATCGTCTGCGAACCCCCGGCCCGCTGAGCCGGACCGGCGTACAGGAGGACCGATGCCCCACTACTTCTCCCCCGGCATCTACGTCGAGGAGGTGCCCAGCGCCGCCCGACCGATCGGGCCGGTCGGGATGGCCGTCGCCGCGTTCGTCGGGGTCGCCCCCGACCGGGGCGCGCACGTCGACCGGGCGCTGGCCGTCAACAGCTGGTCGGAGTTCCTCCGGCTGTACGCCGCCGGTGACGGCCTGGAGAGCACCCCGCTGGCCCGGGCGGTCTTCGGCTTCCTCGACAACGGCGGCAGCCGCTGCTGGGTGGTCAACGTCGGTGCCGACGGCCAGCTCACCGGCACCGGGCAGCGGCGCACCGGGCTGCAACTGGTGGAGGCGATCGACGAGGTGGCCATCCTCGCCGCGCCCGGCTTCCACGACCCGGTGTCGCACGAGGCGCTGCTGAGCATGGCCGAGCGGCTGCGCACCATGGTGGCGATCTGCGACCCGCCGCCCGGCATCGAGGACATCTCGACGCTGACCCGGGTGGCCACCCCCGCGCGGCCCGGCAAGCCCGGCGACGGCAAGCCCGGTGACGGCAAGCCCGGCGATCCGGCGACCACCCCGGCCGACACCGACACCGGCACCGCCCACCGGGCCCGGCAGTCCGACTACGGCACCTGCTACTTCCCCTGGCTGCGGGTACGTGACCCGCTCACCGGTGAGCTGGTGCTCACCCCGCCGAGCGGTCACATGGCCGGCATCTGGGCCCGTACCGACGCGCTGCGCGGCGTGCACAAGGCCCCCGCCAACGAGCCGGTGCGCGGCGCGGTCGACCTGGAGTACCTGGTCACCCGCTCGGAGCACGACGTGCTCAACCCCAAGGGGGTCAACGTCATCAGGTACTTCGCCGGGGAGGGCATCCGGGTGTGGGGGGCCCGGACCCTGGCCGCCGAGGCCAGCGAATGGCGCTACCTCAACGTCCGCCGGTTGTCGATCTCCATCGAGCAGGCCATCGCCAACGGCACCCGGTGGATGGTGTTCGAGCCCAACGACTACTCGCTGTGGCGGTCCATCCGGCGCGACATCGGCGCGTTCCTGACCCGGGTGTGGCGCGACGGGGCGCTGCTCGGGCGTACCCCCGAGGAGGCGTTCTTCGTCAAGTGCGACGAGGAGACCAACCCGGTCGACGTCCGCGACGCCGGGATGGTGGTCGCGCACATCGGCATCGCGGTGGTCAAGCCGGCGGAGTTCGTGGTGTTCAAGCTGAGCCAGTGGGCCGGCGGCACCGACACCGAGACGATCGGAGGCTGACATGCCGACCCCGGCCACCCCGCAACCGGGCGCCCCGGTCGACCCGTACCGGGCGTACCACTTCAAGCTGCTCATCAACGGCATCACCAACGGGCACTTCACCGAGGTCAGCGGCCTGGAGATGACGATCGGCCGGCTGTCCTACCGGGAGGCCGGCAACGACCGGGTGCGGTCGGTCCCGGGGCAGGTCGACTACGCGCCGGTGACCCTGCACTTCGGCCTCACCCCGTCGCGTGAGCTGTGGGACTGGGTGCACAGCGCGGCGACCGGGACGGTGAGCCGCCGCAACGTGTCGGTGGTGCTGCTGGACGCCGCCGGCACCGCCGAGGTGCTGCGCTGGAACCTGATCAACGCGTGGCCGATGCGGTGGCGCGGCGCGCACCTGCACACCCTGTCCCAGGAGATCGCGATCGTGGCGTTGACCCTGGCGTACGAGGGGCTGGAGTTGGAGGACGGCAGTGCCGCGGCGTCCACGACCGCGTGACTGGCTGGCCACCCGGCTGCGGGCCGCCGCCGACGCGGTGGCCCCCGCCCCGGCCGTCCCGCCGACCGCCCCGGCCACGCGGTTCACCGGCACCGACCCCGCCGCCCGGTGGGCCGGGCCGGGCCCGGCGTCGCGCGGGCCGGGGCAGCCGCCGGAGCACTGGCTGCGGACGGTCGCCGCGCACGCCCCCGGCCTGCTGCACGACCTGGTCGGGCCGGCCGCCGACGACCCGCCGGGTCCGCCGCCGACCGCCGGCCCGTGGCCCGCACCCCACCCGGGGGTACGCGGACAGTCCACCCCGGCGTCCGCCGAGCCCCCGGCGTACCCGCCCCGGACCGCTGCCCCCACCGCCGGCCGGCACCCCGCACACCCGCCCGTCGAGGTGCCGCCGCCCGCCCCCACCCCACCCACCGGGCCGTGGGGGTCATCGCCGGTGCCGAGCCCGGTGACCGGCACCCACCTCCCCCGACCCGCCGGCCCGGCGGCGGTCACCCCGATCGCCGCGTCGGCGGGTCACCGCACGCACCCGACGTCGGCGTACGACCCGGACCCGGCTACGGCGCACCCGCCCTCGGCGCACGGCCCGGACCAGGCGTCGGCGCACCGCCCGCACCCACCTTCGGCGCACGGTCCCGACCAGTCGACGACCCCCGGCCCGGAGCCGGCGACGGCGGACCGTCCGGGCCCGCAAGCACGGCCCACTGCGGTGGCGGCGCGTCCCGGTCCGGGGTGGACGGCAGGTGCCGGGCTCGGATGGCTGCTCCGACCGGGCCGGCGACGGACCACCCCGCCCCGCACCCCGACGACGGACACCGACCCTGATCGCCGCGCCTGGGCGGGGCACCGG
>NZ_JACGMO010000132.1:0-21762 GCF_015354745.1 Micromonospora sp. S-DT3-3-22 | reverse complement strand
CTACCAGAACCAGTCCGAGTGGCAGGGCGGGTTCGTCACCGTCGTGACGGTCCAGAACTCTCCCCCGCTCGACCGGCGAGGTCCGCCGGCGTCGTGGTACGGGTCGAGCGCTGCGCCGTGGTCCGGCCCCCCGACCGCGGTGCGCGCTGCCCGACGACCGCGTCGCGGCCGTCACGCTTGTTGACGTTCATGTCCCCTCCCCCTGTTCGTCCGTCCTGCCGTCCCCCGGGGTCGACTCCAGGTCCACTGTGGAACCCCGCGTCGACCCCGTGCCCGGTTGGTGCATCGCCCTGACCCGTCGGCCGGACCGTTCGCGGTCGGTCCGCCCCTGCTGCCCGGTGGCCGGGTCGAGTCGCTCCGCCGCCCGCAGCCGCACGGATGCGGCCCGCGGGTTCGCGGCGACCTCGGCCTCCCCGGCGAGTTCGGCACCCCGGCTAAGCAGCCGGAACGTCGGACCCGACCCGGGGAGTTCCACCGGAAGGTCGACCGGGCCCTTACTGCGGACCCGGTCGGCGAGCGCCTGCTTGGTGAGCCGGTCCTCCAGCGAGTGGTAGGACAGGACCACCAGGCGACCGCCCACGTGGAGCTTGTCGAGGGCAGCCGGCAGCGCCGTCTCCAGCACCGCCAGTTCCCTGTTTACCTCGATGCGTAAAGCCTGAAACGTTCTCTTGGCCGGGTGTCCCCCGGTTCGTCGCGCTGGTGCCGGAATGCTCTCCCTGACCAGCTCCGCCAGCCGGGCCGAGGAGGTGATCCGACCCCGCTCCCGCTCCCGCAGGATCGCCGAGGCGATCCGGCCGGCGAACTTCTCCTCGCCGTAGACCCGCAGCACCCGGGCCAGCTCCGGGTGGGAGTAGCTGTTGACCACCTCTTCGGCGGTCACCCCCCGGGTCTGGTCCATCCGCATGTCCAGCGGCGCGTCCTGGGCGTAGGCGAACCCGCGGTCGGGCGCGTCGAGTTGCAGCGACGAGACACCCAGGTCGAACAGCACCGAGTCGACGCCCGGATAGCCCAGCCGGGCCACCACCTCGGGCAGCTCGTCGTAGACGGCGTGCTCCAGGTGGACCCGGTCGGCGAACCGGGCCAGCCGGACCCGGGCGTGCGCCAGGGCCTCGGTGTCCCGGTCCAGGCCGATCAGCACCGTGTGCGGATGCCGTCGCAGCACCGCCTCGGCGTGGCCGGCCAACCCCAGCGTGGCATCGACGTGGACCGTACGGTCGCCCCGGTCCAGCGCGGGGGCCAGCAGCTCGAGACACCGCTCAAGCAGCACCGGCACGTGCGTGCCGCGTAGCTCCCCCATGTCGACCCCCACTGTGGAATACGTCTCGTCGTGTCGCGCTCTGCTCGTCGGACGACGCCGTGCCGTCGTACCGCCAGATCCCCATCCGCTCCCGCCCCGGCCCCGGGCCGGCGCCCGGGGTGGAGATCGTGCCCCTGGCACCGGGGAAGGGACGCCAGGAACTCGAAAGCGGCTGGAGATCTCGCAGTACGTCGGGCGTCGCCGCGCCCTACAGACCGCCGGGCAGCACCCCCTCCTCGATGTCGGCGAAGTCGTCTTCGCTGTCGGCGAGGTAGCTCTCCCAGGCCGTCCGGTCCCAGATCTCCACCCGGGTGGACGCCCCGATCACCACCAGGTCCCGGTCGAGCGCGGCGTAGGACCGCAGGTGGGGCGGGATGGTGACCCGGCCCTGCTTGTCGGGGACCTCGTCGTGCGCGCTGGCGAAGAAGACCCGGCTGTAGGCCCGGGCCGCCTTGTTCGTCATCGGCTGCGCGCGCAACTGATCGGCGATCCGTTGGAACTCGGGCGTGGGGAAGACGTAGAGGCAGCGATCCTGCCCTTTGGTGATCACGACACCCCCCGCCAGCTCGTCCCGGAATTTGGCCGGAAGGATCAAACGGCCCTTTTCGTCCAGGCGCGGAGTGTGGGTGCCGAGAAACATCGGCCCAACCCCCTTGCCCTGAGCGGCGTTCGCGGCGCCGCTGACCCCCTGGGCCGGTGGGCCCTCCCGGCCTCACCATTGCGCCCCACTCTACTCCACTTCCCTCCACCTGCAACCAGAATCGCCGCCCCGGCGCGTCGTCGTCGCGGCTAAAACCGCACGTCAGAGCCGGTGGAGCGGAGTGGAGGGCCGCGCCGGGCCGGGGCCGCGTCCGCTACCCGACATAGATCGACTCCATCCGGTGGAGCGTCCGCCGACCGGACGCCCGGCCCGCCCCGACCGAACGGTTCGCCGTCGGCGGCGATCTGGCGGGCGCGGAGGTCCGGTAACCTCGCTCGCGTGACGGACGCGAAGATGCCCCTGCGGGCGAAGGTGGCCAGCTCCGTGTCGAGGACCGCCGCGGCGCTGTCGCGCGCCGCCGGCCGGGGCGACGGCTCGGTGATCGGCGGATGGATCGGGCTGAAGATCGACCCGGACCTGCTGGCCCACCTCTCGGCCGGACGCGCCATCGCGCTGATCTCCGGCACCAACGGCAAGACCACCACCACCCGGCTCAGCGCCGCCGCCGTCGGCGTGCTCGGCCGGGTCGCCACCAACTCGTTCGGCGCCAACATGCCCACCGGGCACACCTCGGCGCTGGCCAAGGCCGGCAGCACCCCGTACGCGGTGCTGGAGGTCGACGAGCACTACCTCGCGCAGGTGCTGGAGGCCACCGAGCCGCACGTGGTGGCCCTGCTCAACCTCTCCCGCGACCAGCTCGACCGGGCCAAGGAGGTCGCCATGATGGCGCAGCTCTGGCGCGCGGCGCTGGTCCGGCACACCGACGTGCGGGTGGTGGCCAACGCCGACGACCCGATGGTGGTCTGGGCGGCCACCCCGCCGGCCGACCCCGCGCAGGGCGTCCGCCCGCCGCACGTCACCTGGTTCAGCGCCGGCCAGCGCTGGCACGACGACTCCTGGGTCTGCCCGGAGTGCGGCTCCACCATCCAGCGTTCCGGCGAGCAGTGGTGGTGCACCGGCTGCCCGCTGCGCCGCCCCGACGCCCAGTGGACGGTGGAGGACGACGGCGTGCTCGACCCCACCGGGGCCTGGCACAAGGTGACCCTCCAGCTCCCCGGCAAGGTCAACCTCGGCAACGCGGCCACCGCGCTGGCCGTCGCCGCCGAGTTCGGGGTACGCCCCGTCGACGCGGTCTCCCGGCTGCACACGGTCACCTCGGTCGCCGGCCGGTACGCCCAGGTCGACCGGGACGGGCGCAACATCCGGCTGCTGCTGGCCAAGAACCCGGCCAGCTGGCTGGAGGCGTTCGACATGGCCGACGAGGCGCCCACCCTGCTCTCCATCAACGCCCGTGACCCCGACGGGCTGGACACCTCCTGGCTGTTCGACGTCGACTTCGCCCCGCTGCGCGGCCGGCAGGTGCTGATCACCGGCGACCGCGCGTACGACCTGGCGGTCCGGCTCGACGTCAACGGGGTGCCGTTCCAGCACGTCCGGGCGTTCGGCGAGGCGGTCCGGGCGGTCCCGCCGGGCCGGCTGGAGGTCATCGCGAACTACACCGCCTTCCAGGACATCCGAGCGGAGTTGGACCGTGTCAACTGAGAGCCTGCGTATCGTCTGGATCTACCCCGACCTGCTCTCCACCTACGGCGACCGGGGCAACCTGCTGATCCTGGCCCGCCGGGCGCAGCAGCGCGGGATGCCGGTCGAGGTGCTGGAGGTCCGCTCCGACCAGCGGCTGCCCGCCACCGCCGACATCTACCTGCTCGGCGGCGGCGAGGACGGCCCGCAGGCGCTCGGCGCGCAGCGGCTGCTCGCCGACGGCGGCCTGCACCGGGCCGTCGCCCAGGGCTCGGTGGTCTTCGGCGTCTGCGCCGGCTACCAGCTCCTCGGCACCTCCTTCTTCGCCAAGGGCACCCGGTGCGCCGGGCTGGAGCTGCTCGACCTGTCCTCCGACCGGGGTCCGACCCGGGCGGTCGGCGAGCTGGCCGGCGAGATCGACCCGAGGCTGGGGGTGCCGCCGCTGTCCGGGTTCGAGAACCACGGCGGCCGGACCCACCTCGGCCCCGGCGTGTCGCCGCTGGCCCGGGTCAGTGCCGGGGTCGGCAACGACGGCGTCACCGAGGGCGCGTGGCGGGGCAAGCTGCTGGGCACGTATTCGCACGGGCCGGCGCTGGCCCGCAACCCCGCCCTGGCCGACCTGCTGCTGCGCTGGGCCACCGGCGCGCACCAACTCCCGCCGCTGGACGACACCTGGGCCGAGCGGCTGCGCACCGAACGCCGTGCCGCCGTGGCCGCCGCCGCCCGCCCGTGATGTCCGCCGCCCGCCCGTGATCCCCGCCGTCCGGCGGCTGCTGCGCCAGCCGTCGGCACGTCGGTTCGCTCTGCTGCTGGTCATGCTGGCGGGGTTCGCGGCGCTGCTGCTGGTGACGCCCCGACCGGACGTCGCCGAGCTGCCCCGGCTGGCCGACCCGCTCGGCGGGTACGCCCCGGTCGCCGGGATCGTCGTCGGGGCCCTGCTGCTGGTGGCGCTGGTCCCGCGTACCTTCGTCACGCTCGTGGCGGGGGCGGTCTTCGGCCCGCTGGAGGGGGCGGCGTACGCGCTCGGCGCGGCGCTGCTGGCCGCCGCGCTCGGCTTCGCCGTCGGCCGGGTGCTGGGCCGGGAGTTCGTCGCCGAGCGGGTACGCGGCCGGCTGGCCCGGCTCGACGGCTGGTTCGCCCGGCAGAGCGTGCTCGGCGTGATCACCGTACGGATGCTGCCGATCGCCGGGTTCGGCCTGGTCAGCTACGGCTACGGCACCACCGGGGCGCGGGTGCTGCCGTTCCTGGTCGGCAGCGTGCTGGCCTCCGCCCCGACCGCCTTCGGCTATGCCGCGATCGGCGCGGCGGCCAGCTCCCCCGGCAGCATCAACTGGTACGCCGCCGCCCCGGCCAGCCTGGGGCTGATCGCCAGCGCGGTGCTGGCGTACCAGTGGTGGCGGGCGGAGCGCGCCCGCCGGGCCGTGGTCGCCGACCCACGCCCCTGACCGGGCGGAACCGGCCTGCCGATGCGCGGCGGCCCGGGACGGTCCCGCCGGAATGGTCGGGTCGGGTGAGCGGTATGCCTGAGAGTCATGAGTATGACGCTCAGGCATACCGCTCCACGTCGACAGTTGTCCCGGCCGCCGTCACCGTGCGCTACCGCGGCCCCCGGCCGCACGAGCCGCCCCGCACGGGCGGGTGGCACCGTCAGGCGACCACCGAGACCAGCCGGCCCGGCACCACGATGACCTTGCGCGGCTCCCTGCCGGCCAGCGCGGACGCGACCGCCTCCAGGGCCGCCGCCCGGACGGCCTCCTGCGCCGCGTCGGCGGGCACCTCGATCCGGCCCCGGACCTTGCCGTTGACCTGCACCGGGTAGGTGACCGTGTCGGCGACCAGCAGGGCCGGGTCGGCGGCCGGGAATTCGGCGTACGCCAGCGAGGTGGCGTGGCCGAGCATCCGCCACAGCTCCTCGGCCACGTGCGGGGCGAACGGGGCCAGCATCAGCACCAGCGGCTCGGCCACCTCGCGCGGGGTCCGCTCCAGCCGGGTCACCGCGTTGGTCAGCTCGATCAGCTTGGCGATCGCGGTGTTGAACCGGATGCCCTCCATGTCGGCCCGGACCCCGTCGATCACCTTGTGCAGCAGCCGTCGGGTGGCCTCGTCGGCCGGCGCGTCGGTGACCCGGGGCGCGCCGGTCTGCTCGTCGACCACGGCCCGCCAGACCCGTTGCAGGAACCGGTACGACCCGACCACAGCCCGGGTCTCCCAGGGGCGGGACACCTCCAGCGGGCCCATCGACATCTCGTACACCCGGAAGGTGTCCGCGCCGTAGGCCGCGCACATGTCGTCGGGGGTGACCACGTTGCGCAGCGACTTGCCCATCTTGCCGTACTCGCGGGTCACCTCGTGCTCGCCGTGGAACCAGCGGCCGTCGACCTCGACGACCTCCTCGGCCGGCACCGGCGTGCCCCGGGAGTCGCGGAACGCGTACGCCTGGATCATGCCCTGGTTGAACAGCTTGCGGAACGGCTCGAACGACGACACGTGGCCCAGGTCGTACAGCACCTTGTGCCAGAACCGGGCGTACAGCAGGTGCAGCACGGCGTGCTCGGCGCCGCCGACGTACAGGTCGGTGCCCCCGCAGTCGCCGTCGGCGCGCGGGCCCATCCAGTACGCCTCGTTCTCCGGGTCGACGAACCGCCCGGAGTTGGTCGGGTCCAGGTAGCGCAGCTCGTACCAGCAGGAGCCCGCCCACTGGGGCATCACGTTGGTCTCCCGGGTGTAGCGCTGCGGCCCGTCACCCAGGTCCAGCTCCACCTCCACCCAGTCGCGCCGCCGCGACAGCGGGGTCTCCGGGTTGCTCGCGGCGTCGTCCGGGTCGAACGTCTTGGGCGAGAAGTCGTCCACCTCGGGCAGTTCGACCGGCAGCATCTCCTCGGGCAGCGCGACCGCCGCGCCGGTGGAGTCGTAGACGATCGGGAACGGCTCGCCCCAGTAGCGCTGCCGGGAGAACAGCCAGTCCCGCAGCCGCCAGGTGACCGCGCCGACGCCGTGGCCGTTGGCCTCCAGCCAGGCGATGATCGCCGCCTTGGCGTCGGCCACCCCCAGCCCGTTCAGGTCCAGGCCGCGCTCGGGCGCGGCGCTGTTGATCGCCGGCCCGTCCCCGGTGTACGCCTGACCGTCGAACCCGTCGGCCGGCTGCACGGTACGCACGATCGGCAGGTCGAAGACCTCGGCGAAGGCCCAGTCCCGCTCGTCCTGGGCGGGCACCGCCATGATCGCGCCGGTGCCGTAGCCGGCCAGCACGTAGTCGGCGATGAAGATCGGGATCTGCCCGCCGGTGACCGGATGGGTGGCGTACGCGCCGACGAAGACGCCGGTCTTCTCCTTCGTGTCGGCCTGCCGCTCCACGTCGGTCTTGGCCGCCGCCGCCTTCCGGTACGCCTCGACGGCCTCCCGGGGGCCGGTGTGCCCACCGGTCCAGGCGTCCCGCGTCCCGGCCGGCCAGGTGGCCGGGGTCAGCGCGTCGACCAGCTCGTGCTCGGGGGCCAGCACCAGGTAGGTGGCCCCGAAGATGGTGTCCGGCCGGGTGGTGAACACCCTGATGCGGGCTTCGCCCGCGACACCGGAACCGGTGGGCCCGGTCGCGAAGTCGATGTGCGCGCCGGTGGACCGGCCGATCCAGTTGCGCTGTTGCAGCTTGATCGACTCGGGCCAGTCCAGGGTGTCCAGATCGTCCAGCAGCCGGTCACCGTACGCGGTGATCCGCATCATCCACTGCTTCAGGTTGCGCTTGAACACCGGGAAGTTGCCCCGGTCGGAGCGGCCGTCCGGGGTGACCTCCTCGTTGGCCAGCACGGTGCCCAGCCCCGGGCACCAGTTGACCGGCGCCTCCGAGACGTACGCCAGCCGGTGGTCGTCGACGATCCGCCGCTGCTCGGCCGGGCTCAGCTCGGCCCAGGCCCGGCCGTCGGGGGTGGGCCGGTCACCGGCGGCGAACTCGGCGGTCAGCTCGGCGACCGGCCGGGCCCTGCGGGCGTCCGCGTCGTACCAGGAGTTGTAGACCTGCAGGAAGATCCACTGGGTCCACCGGTAGAAGTCGGTGTCGATGGTGGCCACCGAGCGCCGCTCGTCGTGGGCCAGCCCCAGCCGGCGCAGCTGCGCCTTGTACCGCTCGATGTTGGCCACCGTGGTCGTCCGGGGGTGGGTGCCGGTCTGCACCGCGTACTGCTCGGCGGGCAGGCCGAACGCGTCGAAGCCCATCGCGTGCAGCACGTTGCGCCCGGCCATCCGCTGGTAGCGGGCGAAGCAGTCGGTGCCGATGTAGCCCAGCGGGTGCCCGACGTGCAGCCCCGCCCCGGACGGGTACGGGAACATGTCCAGCACGTACAGCTTCTCCGCGCCCGCCCGGGGGTGACCCGGGTCGGCCAGCGGGCCGGTCGGGTTCGGCGCGTGGAAGGTGCCCTCCCGCTCCCAGGTGTCCTGCCACCGACGCTCGATCTCGTCGGCCATGGCCGCGGTGTACCGGTACGGGGGGATGTCGCCCGCCGGTGCGGCTGCCTCACTCATGCCTTCTCCTTGGCGGTCGTCGCGGTCATGTCGCACTGACGCGATCGTCGGGGACCGGTGCCCTCGGGCGGGACCGGCGCGGTCGGGTCGGGTCGGGTCGGGGAGACCCTGCCGCGGGCACGAAAAAGCCCCTCGCACAGGAGGGGCCGCCGTGCTGTCGCGCGTCAGCGCATCAGCACGGCCCGGTAAGAAGCAGGAAGACTCCGGCCATGTCCGGGAGTGTACCCCGTGGCGTCGGTCGACCGCCCGGCACATCCACCGCGTGACCGTCACCTTCCGTGGTCGCCCGGCCGCGTCCGGTCCCCCGACCTGACGAATATCCGCTGCGTGACCGGCCGACTTCCGGCAGGGTTCGGCGTTCACCGTAAACATGGTTAGCCTGAGAGACCAGTGCGATTCCTGCGGCAGACGAGGCTTCCCGTTGCGAACCGAACGACGGGTCCAGGTGCTCTTTACCGAGCTGCCGTCGCGACGAGGAGAAGGCCCGTGACACAACAGACCTGGGACGAGGTGGGCGGCGTGCTGCCGCACGACGAGTTCCGCGCCGCCAGCGAGGCCATCGTGGCCAACATCGAGCAGGTCATCGAGGGCAAGACAGCGACCGTCCGGCTCGCCCTGGCCGTCCTGCTGGCCGAGGGGCACCTGCTGATCGAGGACGTCCCGGGAGTCGGCAAGACCAAGCTGGCCAAGGCGCTCGCCCGGTCCATCGACTGTTCGGTGCGGCGCATCCAGTTCACCCCCGACCTGCTGCCCAGCGACGTCACCGGGGTCAGCGTCTACAACCAGGAGACGCACGACTTCGAGTTCCGCCCCGGTGCGGTCTTCGCCAACCTGGTGGTCGGCGACGAGATCAACCGGGCCTCCCCGAAGACCCAGTCCGCGCTGCTGGAGTGCATGGAGGAACGGCAGGTCACCGTCGACGGCGTCACCTACCAGCTCCAGACCCCGTTCATGGTGATCGCCACCCAGAACCCGATCGAGATGGAGGGGACGTACCCCCTGCCGGAGGCGCAGCGCGACCGGTTCACCGCCCGGATCGCGATGGGCTACCCCGGCCCGGACGCCGAGCTGGCCATGCTGGACGGGCACGGCGCCGCCGACCCGCTCCAGGAGCTGCGCCCGGTCTCCGACGCCGACACGGTACGCCGCCTGATCGCCACCGTCCGCAACGTGCACGTCGCCGACGCCGTCAAGCAGTACGCCGTCGACCTGGTCACCGCCACCCGGGAGGCCCCCGACCTGCGGTTGGGCGCGTCCCCCCGGGCCACCCTCCAGCTGCTGCGCACCGCCCGCGCGGTGGCCGCCCTGGAGGGCCGCGACTACGTGCTCCCCGACGACCTCCAGGCGCTCGCGGTGCCGGTGCTGGCCCACCGGATCATCCCCACGGCCGACGCCCAGCTGGCCCGCCGCACCACCGACGCGATCGTCGCCGAGCTGGTGCACCGGCTGGCCCTGCCGCCGGACCGCAAGCGCCCCACCGGGTACGACACGCCCCGCCCCGCCGCCGGCAACGGCCGCCCGCCGTTCGAGCCGCGGAGGCCGTGACGTGCGGGACGGGCTGCGCGGCCTGACCACCCGGGGCCGTTCGTTCCTGGCGGCAGCCATCGCCGCCGCGATCTCGGCCGGCATCCTCGGCGAACGGGACCTGCTCCGGGTGGCGGTGCTGCTCGCCGTCCTGCCGCTGCTCGCCGCGCTCTACGTCGGCCGGACCCGGTACAAGCTGGCCTGCAACCGCTCGCTGGACCCGCACCGGGTGCCGGTCGGGGCCAGCTCCCGGGTGGTGCTGCGGTTGCAGAACATGTCCCGGCTGCCCACCGGCACCCTGCTGCTGGAGGACCGGCTGCCGTACGCGCTGGGCAGCCGGCCCCGGGTGGTGCTGGAACGGCTCGGCGCGCACCAGGCCAGCTCGGTGGCGTACACGGTCCGCGCCGACGTGCGCGGCCGGTACGAGGTGGGTCCGCTGGTGATCCGGATGACCGACCCGTTCGGGTTGTGCGAGCTGAGCCGGGCGTTCCCCAGCACCGAACAGCTCACCGTGATCCCGCAGGTCACCCCGCTGCCCTCGGTACGGCTGCCCGGCGAGTACGCCGGCAGCGGCGACAGCCGGGCCCGGTCGGTGGCGGTGCACGGCGAGGACGACGCCGCCACCCGGGAGTACCGGATGGGCGACGACCTGCGCCGGGTGCACTGGAAGTCGACCGCCCGCACCGGTGAGCTGATGGTGCGCCGCGAGGAGCAGCCTTGGGAGAGCCGGGCCACGGTGCTGCTGGACACCCGGGCGCACGGGCACCGGGGCGAAGGCCCGACGGCCAGTTTCGAGTGGGCGGTCTCCGCCGCCGCCAGCATCGCCGTGCACCTGCGCCAGGCCGGCTACAAGCTGCGCCTGGTCACCGGGGACGGGGTCGACGTCGACGCCAGCGAGGCCACCGGGGACGGCCTGCTCCTCGACCACCTCGCCGACGTCCGGCTCGACCAGCGTGGCGACGTGGCGACGCTGGTGCAGCGGGTCCGGCAGCGCGCCGACGGGGGCCTGATCATCGCGCTGTTCGGGTCGCTGACCACCAGCGAGGCGGAACTGCTCGGCGGGCTGCGCGGCAACGGGGCGACCTGTGTCGGTTTCGTGCTGCACAGCTCCACCTGGCTCAGCCTGCCCGAGCGGGCCCGGTTCGAGTCCGAACAGGCCCACGCCGCCGCCGCGCTGTCCCTGTTGCAGGGCGGCTGGCGGGTCATCGGGGTCGACCACGACGGCCAACTGCCGGCGCTCTGGCCGCAGGCCGGGCGCGGGTCGCAGGGTTTCGCGCTGCGTGCGGCGCTCGCCGAGACGGTCGCCGGGGCCGTCCGGTGAGCCGTCGGCCGGCGGCGCACCGGCACCGTCCCCCCGGCCGCCGCACCGCCGACAGGCGTACCGCCGTCGCCGGCCGCCGTGCGGCCGGCCCCGCCACCGACGCCCGACGACAGAGAGGGTGACGTCGTGATCGCGTCCCGGAACATCGGCTTCGTGGCCGCCACGGCGACCCTGCTCGCCGCGGCCCCGCTGTCGTCGATCTTCCAACAGTGGACCTGGCTGATCCAGTCGGCCATCGCGGTCGCCGTGGTGGCCGGCGCGGCGGCGCTCACCCGGCTGGTCCGGGCCCCGCTGTGGGGTCAGGTGCTGGGCATGCTCGCCGGTCTGCTGCTCGCCCTGACCTGGCTCTTCCCGGGCGGTGGCGAGCTGGTCGCCTTCCTGCCCACCCCGGGGACGCTGGCCCACTTCGGTGAGCTGGCGCAGGGCTCGTTGCAGGACATGCGCTCCTACGGGGTGAAGGTGCCGGACACCACCCCGCTGCTGTTCATCAGCGTGCTCGGGGTGGGCTCGGTGGCGATCGTGGTCGACGTGCTCGCCGTCGGGCTGCGCCGTCCGGCCCTGGCCGGGCTGCCCATGCTGGCCATCTACTCGGTGCCGGTCGCGGTCTACGTGGACAGCGTCCCCGCGCTGCCGTTCGTGGTCGGCGCCGCCGGCTACCTCTGGCTGCTGGTGACCGACAACGTCGACCGGGTTCGCCGGTTCGGTCGCCGGTTCACCGGCGAGGGCCGCGACGTGGACGTCTGGGAGTCCTCCCCGCTGGCCGCCGCCGGTCGCCGGCTGGCGGTGGTCGGGGTGGTGCTGGCCGTGGTGCTGCCGCTGGCCGTGCCCGGGATGAGCGGCGGGCTGCTGGACCAGTTCAACACCGCCGGCAACGGCACCGGCAACGGACGCCTCGGGCAGGGCGGCGGGCCCGGCCGGATCGACCTCTTCGCAGCACTCAGCGGGCAGCTCAACCAGTCCGAGGTGGCCGACATGGTCACCGTCACCACCACCGAGCAGAACCCGTTCTACCTGCGCTTCGGTGTCGCCGACGAGCTGCGCCCGGACGGCTTCCGGGTGCGCCCGCCCAACGGCCGGCCGGTGAACCGGGAACTGCCCGACCCGGCCGACCGGGCCCAGGCGGGGGTGGAGCAGCAGACCTACCGGGCGACCGTGGAGGTGAACCGGTCACTGAACATGCCCTTCGTGCCGGTCTACACCGACCCGGTGAGCTTCGACGGGCTCAACGGCAACTGGTCGTACGACCAGAACCTCGGGGTGGTCTTCTCCAACCGGGACAACTCCCGGGGCAAGCGCTACTCCTTCGAGTACGTACGCTCGACGTACACCCCGGCGGCGCTGCGGCGGGCCCGCCCGCTGCCGGCCGAGCACCCGATCCGGCTGCAACAGACCCGCACCCCGGAGGTCCGCGAGGTCAGCCTGCTGGTCAACCGGCTGGTGGAGGGGAAGTCCACCGACTACGACCGGGTCCGGGCGCTCTACGACTACTTCTCCCGGGAGAACGGCTTCAGCTACTCGCTGAGCACCAAGGGCGGCACCAGCGGCCAGGAGATCGTCGACTTCCTCACCAACAAGGTCGGCTACTGCCAGCAGTACGCGGCGGCGCTGGCCTGGCTGGTGCGGGAGGCGGGCATCCCGGCCCGGGTGGCGTTCGGCTTCACCAACGGCAGCAGCGTCGACGGGGACACCGCCGTCCTGACCAACCGCAACCTGCACGCCTGGACGGAGGTCTACTTCGACCGGTTCGGCTGGGTGCCGTTCGACGCCACCCCGGCGTACGGCGTCCAGGGGTCGACCCGGTCGGCGTGGGCGCCGGACTCCGACGCCCCGGACCCGGAACCGTCGGACACGGCCGCGCCCGCCGCGCCGGAGGACCCGGGCGCCACGACCGGGCCGCAGCGCGACGAGGCCGCCGACAAGGACACCGACGCCGGGTTCGACCCGACCACCGGCGCCCCCGTCGAGCAGGCCCCGAGCTGGCCCTGGTGGACGGTGGGGGCGCTGCTCGCGTTGTCGGTGCTGCTGGCGCTGCCGGCGCTGCGGCGGCGCGCGCTGCGCCGGCAGCGGCACCGTCGGCCCGCCCCGGTGGCGGCCGGCGTGGCCCCCGACGACGGGGCGGGCGCGAGCATCCCGATGACGGTGCTGGGAGCGGACGCCGAGCGGGCCCGCGCGGACGCCCACGCCGCCTGGGACGAGCTGCTGGACACCCTGGTCGACTACCGGATCAGCATCGACCGGACGGAGACGCCCCGGGCAACCGCCGAGCGGCTGGCCCGGGAGGCGGTCGGCGAGGATGCCGGCCCCGCCACGGCGGTACGGCTGCTCGGCCGGGCCGAGGAACGCGCCCGGTACGCCCGGGACCCGCTCACCGGCGAGCCCCTGCACCCGGCGCTGCGGACGGTACGCGACACCCTCGCCGCGCGGGCGGACCGGCGTACCCGGCTGCTCGCCGCCGTGCTGCCGCCGTCGGTGCTGCTGCGCTGGCGTACCTCGCTCGGCGACAACTCGGCGCGGCTGGTGACGGCCTCCGGGCGGCTGCGTCGCCTGCTGCTGCGCTGGAACCCCCGCCGCCTGCTGGCCACCCGCCGCGTCTGAGTGCTCGGGCCCGCCCGCCGGGGGTGCTCGTGGGGCGAGGTGGCGGTATCAGCCCGTCCTGGATACCGCCACCTCGCCCCACAGCAGTGGGATCAAGGGGGCGGACGAGTCGGTCGGGCTGGTGGGCAGGGCGCGGGCATGGTGATGCGACGGAGGTGGCCGGACTACGTCCGGCACCTACCGTCGTCGGTGTCGCCCGCCCACCTCAGGGGTGGACGGGGTTCAACGATGTCCCTCCGGGCGCTGCCGCCACCGGTCCTCCATGCGGTCCAGCAACGACGGCCGTCGGCCGCCGCGGCCACGCGGGCGACGACGACTCGTCGTGCCGCCCACCACGTGCAGGTCAGGTGACTGCCCCCGCCGGTGCGACTGCACCGCATAGCCCAGCGCGGCCAGCATGACGACGAACCCCGCCACTGCCAGTGGCGGCGTCTTGATCACCGCGCCGTAGACCAACAGGGCCAGGCCGACGACCACCACGCCGGCAGCGACGAGCAGGCGACGCCGCGTGTGGAAACGCGGGTCGCTGGCGCGCACGGCCGAGGCGAATTTGGGGTCCTCGGCAAGCGACCGCTCGATCTGCTCGAACAGCCGCTGCTCGTGCTCCGAGAGCGGCACGGCACTCCTCCCCGGTCACGTTGGTCGGCCCGGTCGGGCCGACAGACCGTGGCAGCCAACCGGCTGCTTGCCGCCAAGTCTACGAGGGGGGTCGCGCGTCGGAAAGCGGGACGACCTATGGCCGACTGCTATTTTCGCCGGGGCGGGGATCACGTTTGCCGAGCAGACTGGCCGGACCTATGACGGACCGCCCGAAACGGGCAGCCGCGGCGTCGGCGGCGGTTTCCGCCTCCCGCCAACCCCGCTCGGGTGCGCCGAGGGCGAGCTGCCGCGGCGTGTCGACCGCACCCGCCAGACCCTCCACCCGCACACCCACCAGCCGGACCGGCTCACCCGGGTCGAGAGCCGTCCAGAGGCCCCAGGACGTGTCGAAGATCTCCCGGGCCACGTCGGTGGCCACGCCGAGCGTCCGGGACCGGTTGACGGTGCGGAAATCCGACAGTCGTACCTTGAGCGAGACCGTCCGGCCCACCTGACCGGCCCCGCGCAGCCGGCTGCCCACCTTCTCGCTGAGCGCCAGCAACGACCGCCGGATCTGCTGCGGGTCGACCACGTCGACGTCGAAGGTCACCTCGGCCCCGATCGACTTCTCCACGTGCTCCGGGCTGACCGGGCGTGGGTCCCGCCCCCGGGCCAGCTCGTGCAGGTGGGTCGCGGACGCCGCACCGAGCGCCTTGCGCAGCATCCCGACCGGCGCCTCGGCCAGGTCGCCGATGGTCCGCAGGCCGAGCCGGCGCAGCGTCTCGGCGGACCGCTCCCCCACCCCCCACAACGCGTCGACGGGCAGCGGGTGGAGGAACTCCAGCACCCGGCCGGCCGGCACCACGAGCAGGCCGTCCGGCTTGGCCCGGGTGGAGCCGAGCTTGGCCACGAACTTGCTCGGGCCCACCCCGACCGAACAGGTCAGCCCCTGCTCGGCCGTCACCCGGGCCCGGATGCGCCGGGCGATGGCGGCGGGCGGGCCGAACAGCCGGCGGGCGCCCGCCACGTCGAGGAACGCCTCGTCGAGGGAGAGCGGCTCGACCAGCGGGGTGACGTCCCGGAAGATCCGCATCACCGCGTCGGAGGCCGCCCGGTAGCGGGCGAAGTCGGGAGGCAGGTAGACCGCGCCGGGGCAGAGCGCGCGGGCCCGCGCGGTGGGCATGGCGCTGCGCACGCCGTAGCGGCGGGCCTCGTAGCTGGCGGAGCTGACCACGCCGCGCGGCCCGACCCCGCCGACCACCACCGGCCGGCCGCGCAGCTCGGGCCGGTGGCGCACCTCGACCGAGGCGAAGAAGGCGTCCATGTCGACGTGCAGGATCGGGCTGGCCGAGTCGTCGGCGTCAGGCCCGAAGCGCGGGTCGCCACCGCGCGGCAACGACTGGCTCCGACCCATTACGGCAGGCTAACCGCCCGGTACGACAACCGTCCCGCCCGCCCACGGGCGACGGCCACGGTCAGCCGCGGACCACCAGCAGCGGCACGGTCATCTCCGCCGCGGTGTCCGCCCCGTGGTACGCCACCAGCCGGGACACCGCCGGCGGCTCCGACCGGGTGGCCAGCACCGCGTACGTGTCGCGGCAGGTCACCACCACGTCACCGACCCGGGACAGGTGCTCCTCGGCGACCGGGCCGAACCACCCCTCGGCCACCATCTCCTCCCTGGTGCACACCCGGGCGGCCGGCCCGAGCACCGCCGACCAGGCGGCCACCACGTCGTCCACCGCCCCCGGGGCGACGTGCAGGTAGCGCACCCGGGGCTCACCGGCGACCACCCGGATGCCGGACCGCAGCCGTGGGTCGGCGTCCAGGTCGAACCGGTGCCCCGCCGGCACGTCGAGCTGACCGTGGTCGGCGGTGACCAGCAGCGCCGCGTCGGCCGGCAGCCCGTCGACGAGACGGGCGAGCAGGGCGTCCACCTCGGCGGCGGCGATCCGCCACGGGGCCGAGTCGACCCCGCTGAGGTGACCGTGCCGGTCCAGGTCGGGGTGGTAACCGGAGACCAGGGTGGGTCCGGCCCCGGCGGACAGCGCCGCCAGCATCGTCCGGGCCAGCGCGTCCACCCCGCCGGCGCCCCGGTAGTCGCCGCCCCGGTTCGCGGCCAGGGTGAGCCCGCTGCCGGCGTACTCGGGGCGGCTCACCACGCTCACCGCGACCCCGGCGGCACGGGCCCGCTGCCACTGGGTGCGCACCGGCTGCCAGTGCAGCGGGTCCGGGTCGCCGTGCCAGTCGATGTGGTTGAGCACCCGGTCGGTGCCGGGCACCCGGACGGTGAAGCCGAGCACGCCGTGCGCGCCGGGGGCCGCCCCCGCCCCGAGCGTCACCAGACTGGTCGGGGTGGTGGACGGGAAGCCGGAGGTCAACGGGCGGCCCACCGTCGCGGCCAGCCCGGTCAGGGTCGGGGCGTACCGGGCGGCGGTGGGCAGCTGGTACCAGCCGAGGCCGTCGACGAGCAGCACGGCGACCCGGCGTACCCCGGCCAGGCCGGGGGTGAGCCCGAGCAGGTCGACCGCGCCCGGCACGCCGAGCACGGCCAGCGCGCTGGGCAGCACGTCGGCCAGGCTGCCCCCGCCGTAGCGCGGCGGCACCACCGCGAGCGGGTCCGCCGGAGGCGTCGGCCCGGCCGCCCGGGTCGCACCGGGCGGGGGCACCGGCACGGCGGTCATGCCGGGCGGCGGGCGAACAGGTGCAGTTGGGCGGCGAGGTCCCGGTAGGGCGGCCGCCCGGCCAGCGCCTTCTCCAGCTCGACCAGGGCACCCGGCTGGCCGTCGGCGACGGTGGCGGGCAGCAGGTCGGCGAGGACGCGTACCCCGTGGATCTCCTCGACGGTGAGGCCGGCGGCACGCAACAGGGCGGTGGCCTCCTCGGCGTCGAAGCGGCGGCGCAGGGTGTCCCGGGGCCCGGCGGCGCCGTCGGGGGCGGCGGCCAGCGCGGCGGCGACGTCCAGGTGGCCGTTCATGGCCCGCCCCAGCACGGCGGCGGCCCGGCCGGCGACCAGCACACTCGCCGCGCCACCGGGACGCAGCGCGGCGGCCAGCGCGGCCACCACCGGCGTCGGATCGTCGACCACCTCCAGCACCGCGTGGCACAGCACCAGGTCGACGGTGGCCGGTTCGACCAGCCCGGTCAGCGCGTCGCCGTCGCCCTGCACGGCACGGACCCGGTCGGCGACCCCGGCCTCGGCGGCCCGGCGGGTGAGCGCGGCGAGCGCGTCGGGGCTGGCGTCGACCACGGTCACCCGGTGGCCGGCCTGGGCGAGCGGCACGGCGAAGCCGCCGGTGCCGCCGCCCACGTCGAGCACGGTCAGCGTGTCGTCGGCCCGCCGCTGCAACTCGGCGGCGAGCACCGACCAGATGACGGCGGTACGGGGGGTCAACGGCGGCTCGGCGAACCGGCTGCGGGTGCTCTGTTCCACCCGGTCGAGCCTAGTCACCCGCGCCACCCGACCCCCCGTCGGCGGTGCCGTCGCCGGCTCAGATCTCCCCGCCGCCGGCCGGGTCCTCCTCGGCACGGGACCGGCGGATGTTCGCCACCGGACCCTCGGTCACCTGGTACTCGCGCGGCTCGGCGTCCTGGGCGGGCGTCCAGCCGGCACCCAGCCGGGTGCGCCGGGCGTTCGCCAGTCCACCGGTGTACGTACTGTCCATCGTCACTGGTCTTCCCCCTTGCCGCGCGCGGGCCGCTCTGCCCGCGCGTGCCGGAATTCTCCTGCCTCCCGGCCCGGAAAACCGTAATGTGGATCACTTCACCGGAAGTCGCGGGAGGCGGGTTCCACCGGCGGCGTGATCGGGTCCAGCCGGTCGGCGGTGAGGTTGGTTACCCCCTCGTGCCGCTGCAACCGACCACGGACCACGAGGGCGCTGCTGGTGCGGGCGATTCGACGGTAGCGCTGCCACAGCCCCGGCGAACACGTGACATTCAGCATCCCGGTCTCGTCCTCCAGGTTGAGGAAGGTGACCCCACCGGCCGTCGCCGGCCGTTGCCGGTGGGTGACGATCCCGCCGACCCTGATCCGCCGGCCCGGCTCCACCTGACCGAGCCGGGCGATCGGCACCGCACCCAGCGCGTCGAGCCGGTCCCGGACGAACCGGGCCGGGTGGCTCTCCGGGGACAGCCCGGTGGCCCAGACGTCGGCGACGAGCCGGTCCACCGCCTCCATCCCGGGCAGGGTGGGGGCCGCCGCGCCGGTCACCGTGCCGGGCAGCCGACCCGGCCGGTCCTGGGCCGCCGCGCCGGCCGCCCAGAGCGCCTCCCGCCGGGTCAGCCCGAAACAGGCGAAGGCGTCCGCGGTGGCCAGCGCCTCCAGCTGACCCGCGGTGAGACCGACCCGCCGGGCCAGATCCGGCATGTCCCGGTACGCCCCGTGCGCCGTCCGCTCCGCCACGATCCGCCTCGCCACGTCGTCGCCGAGGGTACGGACACCGCCCAGCCCGAGCCGGACCGCCGGACCACCCAGCCCCCAGGCGTGCGGCGGTTCCCCCGGCACGCTCCCCCAGCGGGTTTCCGGGGTGGACTCCAGCACCGCCCCGGCCCCGCTGGCGTTGACGTCCGGCCGGCGGACCTCGACCCCGTGCCGCCGGGCGTCGTCGACCAGGGTCTGCGGCGCGTAGAACCCCATCGGTTGGGCGTTGAGCAGGGCCGCCAGGAACGCCGCCGGATGGTGCCGTTTGAGCCAGGAGCTGGCGTACACCAGGTAGGCGAAGCTCATCGCGTGGCTCTCCGGGAAGCCGTAGCTGGCGAACGCGGTGAGCTTGCGGTAGACGTCGTCGGCCAGTTCGCCGGTGATGCCCCGCTCGGCCATCCCGGCGTAGAGCCGGTCGGCGAGCTGCGCCATCCGCTGCACCGACCGTTTCGCCCCCATCGCCCGGCGCAGCTCGTCGGCCCCGGCCGCGTCGAAGCCGGCCAGGTCGATGGCGAGCTGCATGAGCTGCTCCTGGAACAGCGGCACGCCGAGGGTCTTCTCCAGCGCGTTGCGCATCAGCGGGTGCGGGTACGTCACCGGCTCCTGGCCGTTCTTGCGCCGGATGTACGGGTGCACCGAGCCGCCCTGGATCGGGCCGGGCCGGATCAGCGCCACCTCCACCACCAGGTCGTAGAACACGCGCGGTTTCAGCCGGGGCAGGGTGGCCATCTGGGCGCGGCTCTCCACCTGGAACACCCCGACCGAGTCGGCCCGGCAGAGCATGTCGTAGACCTCGGGGTCGTCCAACGTCATGTCACCCAGGTCCAGGCTCATCCCGATCAGGTCGTAGCCGTAGTGCAGGGCCGAGAGCATGCCCAGGCCGAGCAGGTCGAACTTGACCAGCCCGACGGCCGCGCAGTCGTCCTTGTCCCACTGGAGCACGCTGCGGCCGGGCATCCGCCCCCACTCCACCGGGCACACCTCGATCACCGGCCGGTCGCAGATCACCATCCCCCCGGAGTGGATGCCCAGGTGCCGGGGGAACGTCTGCAACTCGTTGGCGTACGCCACCACCTGCTCGGGAATGCCCTCGACGTCGACCGCCGCGACCGGGCCCCAGCGGTCGATCTGCTTGCTCCAGGCGTCCTGCTGGCCGGGCGAGTAGCCGAACGCCTTCGCCACGTCCCGCACCGCCGACCGGGGCCGGTAGGAGATGACGTTGGCGACCTGGGCGGTGTGCTCCCGGCCGTAGCGGGCGTAGACGTGCTGGATCACCTCCTCCCGCCGGTCGGACTCGATGTCCACGTCGATGTCGGGTGGGCCGTCGCGTTCCGGGGCGAGGAACCGTTCGAACAGCAGCCGGTGCCGCACCGCGTCCACGTTGGTGATCCGCAGCGCGTAGCAGACCGCCGAGTTGGCCGCCGAACCCCGGCCCTGGCAGTAGATGTCCTGCGCGCGGCAGAACGCCACGATGTCGTAGACCACCAGGAAGTAGCCGGGGAAGCCCAGCTCGTCGATCATCCGCAGCTCGTGTTCCAGCTGCGCGTACGCCTCCGGGTGCGCCCCGGGAGGCCCGTAGCGCTCGTGCGCCCCGGCCAGCGTCAGGTGACGCAGCCAGCTCATCTCGGTGTGCCCCGCCGGCACCGGGTACGCCGGCAGCCGGGGCGCGACCAGGTGCAGGTCGAAGGCGAGTTCCGTGCCGAACCCGGCGGCCCGGGACACCGCACCCGGATACGCGGCGAACCGGGCCGCCATCTCCGCGCCGCTGCGCAGGTGGGCGGTGGCGGCGGCGGGCAGCCAGCCGTCGATCTCGTCCAGGCTGCGCCGGGCCCGGACGGCGGCCAGGGTGGTCGCCAACCGCCGTCGCCCCGGGCTGGCGTAGTGCACGTTGTTGCTGGCCACGGTGGGCAACCCGGCGGTGGCGGCCAGCTCGGCGAGGGCGTCGTTGCGGTCGGCGTCGACCGGGTGCCCGTGGTCGGTCAGCTCCACGGCCACCGTCTCCGCGCCGAACAGCGCGGTGAGCCGGTCCAGCTCCCGGGCCGCCGCGTCGACCCCCTCGGTGAGCAGCGCCGCCGGCACGTGCCCCTTGCGGCAGCCGGTCAGCACCAACACGTGGTCGCGCAGCTCGGCGGCGACCTCCGCCAGCTCGCCGTAGACCGGTCGGCCCTTCTCCCCGCCGCGCAGCTGGGCCCGGGAGATGACCGACGCGAGCCGGGCGTACCCCTCGTGGCCGTGGGCGAGCACCAGCAGGTGCCGGCCCAGCGGGTCGGGCTCGCCCTGCTGCGGACCGGGCAGCCCCAACGACAGCTCCGCACCGAAGACCGTGGGCAGGTGCAGCGTACGGGCCGCCTCGGCGAACCGGACCACCCCGTAGAACCCGTCGTGGTCGGTCACGGCGAGCGCGGTCAACCCCAGCCGGGCGGCCTCCTCGGCCAGTTCCTCCGGGTGGCTCGCCCCGTCGAGGAAACTGAAGTTGGTGTGCGCGTGCAGCTCGGCGTAGGGCACCGGGTCGTCCGGGCGGGTCAGCTCCGGCGGTGCGTACCGCTCGCGGTGCCGGGTCCAGGCCGGCGAGTCACCGCCGTCGGCCTCGGCGAGCGGGTCCACCACGTGCAGGTGCCGTTCCCCGCGCCGCCGCCCGCCCCGCCCCCCGTCACCCCGGGGTCCGCCGGGGCCTGCGCCGCCGGTGGTGGGCCGGCCGGACAGCACCCGCTCCAGTTCCGACCAGGGCAGCTTCGGATTGTGGAAGCTCATCCGGCCACCTCCACGGTGCCGGCCGCTTTCCTACGGCCGGCTGCGGGGTGGGGCAGGGTCGTCGCGGACGGGGATGGTTCTCCCGGTGAGCGGTATGCCGCTGAGTCGTAGTCATGCCGCAGCGGCATACCGCTCACCCGGAAACATCGTCGGGACGCGGGATGTCCCCGGACGGAACGCCGCACCGACCGGCAGCGGAAGCGCCACCGACCGGACCAGCACAGACCACCGGTCAGTCATAGATCGCCTCCACCAGCCACCGGCCCGCCTCGACGGCCAGCAGCAGGGCGGCACCGTCGGCCAGGCAGACCTGGAACCGGGCCCGGCGGCGGGCCTCGGCAGAGGCCCACCACCGCTCGTCCACCGGCCACGGGCCGGTCCAGCCGACGATCTCCGTCGGGGCGGTGCCGCCGACGGCCAGCCGGGCGGGGGCGGCGCTGACCGCCAGCCGGGCGCTGACCAGCACCGGTTCGCCGGTGGCGTCGTGCACCGTCGCGGTGAGCGGGACGGGCAGCACCACCGCCGGCGCGGGGGGCGGCAGC
>NZ_JACGMO010000131.1:0-21836 GCF_015354745.1 Micromonospora sp. S-DT3-3-22 | reverse complement strand
GCCGCCCGGGGCCGGCGAGTTCCGTGATCCACCGTCGTGGGGGTTTTTTAATGTTTCGGCGACGAGCGGGGTCGACACTCTTGCCCTGCCCGACGCTCTTCGGATGTGCCGGCGGGGTGCGGGCACCCGGGCGCCACCGGCACGGCCGGGCGGCCTGCCGCCGGTGCGGGCACCGCTGGGACGGCGGGGCTGATCAGGGGTGGTCGAGGACATCGGCTCTACTCTGGCATGCCGCGCCGGTGGTGGCTGCCCGTCGGGGCCGCCCGGGGCCGGCGAGTTCCGTGATCCACCGTCGTGGGGGCCCGATCCGGTTTAGCCTCGGCGCAGGGACGCGACCCAAGTCGCGGCACCGATCGCCCGGAGGAAGCCGTGAACGCTCCGTACCCACCGCCACCGGCCGCGGCCGGGCGGGACCGCACCACGCTCTGGGGGGTGCTCGGCATCGTCCTCGGCCTGATCTGCTGCGGCATCCTGGGCATCGTCTTCGGCTACCTGTCGATCCGCGACGCCAAGCGGTACGGCCAGTCGCCGGTCCTCGGCTACCTGGCCATCGCGTTCGGCGTGATCAACATCATCGGCACCGCGATCTGGCGGGCCAGCGGGACGTACCCGCTCTGGAACAACTGAGGGGGCCGACCGTCTCCGGTCGACCCCCTCGGTCGGTGCGTCGTTCGCTCGGGCGCTGCGGCCCACGGCTCAGCGGCCGGACATCAGCTCCCGCATCAGCTTGGCGGTCTCGGTCGGGGTCTTGCCGACCTTGACGCCGACCGCCTCCAGGGCCTGCTGCTTGGCCTCGGCGGTGCCGGCCGAACCGGAGATGATCGCGCCGGCGTGCCCCATGGTCTTGCCGGGGGGCGCGGTGAAGCCGGCGATGTAGCCGACCACCGGCTTGGTGACGTTGTCCTTGATGAACTCGGCGGCCCGCTCCTCGGCGTCGCCGCCGATCTCGCCGATCATCACGATGGCGTCGGTCTCCGGGTCGGCCTCGAACGCGGCGAGCGCGTCGATGTGGGTGGTCCCGATGATCGGGTCACCGCCGATGCCGACGCAGGTGGAGAAGCCGATGTCCCGCAGCTCGTACATCATCTGGTAGGTCAGCGTGCCGCTCTTGCTGACCAGGCCGATCCGGCCGGAGCCGGTGATGTCGGCCGGGATGATGCCGGCGTTGGACGCACCCGGCGAGGCGATGCCGGGGCAGTTGGGCCCGATGATCCGGGTCTGCCCGCCCTTGGCCACGTTGTACGCCCAGAACGAGGCGGTGTCGTGCACCGGCACGCCCTCGGTGATCACCACGGCGAGCGGGATCTGCGCGTCGATCGCCTCGACCACCGCGCCCTTGGTGAACTGCGGCGGTACGAAGATCACCGTGACGTCCGCCCCGGTCTCCCGCATCGCGTCCGCCACGGAGGCGAAGACCGGCAGTTCGGTGCCGTCGAAGTCGACGGTGGTGCCGGCCTTGCGCGGGTTCACCCCGCCGACCACGGTGGTGCCGGCGGCGAGCATCCGCCGGGTGTGCTTGGAACCCTCGGAGCCGGTCATCCCCTGCACGATGACCTTGGACTCCTTGGTCAGCCAGATCGCCATCGTCAGACCCCCGCAGCAGCCAGCTCGGCGGCCCGCTCGGCCGCGCCGTCCATGGTGTCGACCCGCTGCACCAGCGGGTTCCCGGCGCCGTCGAGGATCGCCCGACCGGCCTCCGCGTTGTTGCCGTCGAGCCGGACCACGAGCGGCTTGGTGACCTTCTCGCCGCGCTCCTCCAGCAGGGCCAACGCCTGGATGATGCCGTTGGCGACCTCGTCGCAGGCGGTGATGCCGCCGAAGACGTTGACGAAGACGCTGCGCACCGACGGGTCGGAGAGCACGATCTCCAGGCCGTTGGCCATCACGGCCGCGCTCGCGCCGCCGCCGATGTCGAGGAAGTTGGCGGGCTTGACGTTGCCGTGCCGCTCGCCCGCGTAGGCCACCACGTCGAGGGTGGACATGACCAGACCCGCGCCGTTGCCGATGATGCCGACCTCGCCGTCGAGCTTGACGTAGTTGAGGTCCTTCTCCTTGGCGGCCTGCTCCAGCGGGTCCACCGCGGCCTGGTCGACCAGGGCCTCGTGGTCCGGGTGCCGGAAGCCGGCGTTCTCGTCCAGGGTGACCTTGGCGTCGAGCAGCAGCAGCGTGCCGTCGCCGGTCTTGGCCAGCGGGTTCACCTCGACCAGGGTGGCGTCCTCGGCGACGAACGCCTTCCACAGCCCCACCGCGACGGCGACGACCTGGTCGGCGACCTCGGCCGGGAAGCCGGCCGCGTCGACGATCTCCCGGGCCTTCGCCTCGTCCACGCCCTCGACCGCGTCGATCGGGGCCTTGACCACCTTGTCGGGGGTCTCGGCGGCGACCTGCTCGATGTCCATGCCGCCGGCGACGCTGGCGATGCAGAGGAAGGTGCGGTTCGCCCGGTCGAGCAGGTAGGAGAAGTAGTACTCCTCGGCCACGTCCGCGGTCACCGTGATCATGACCTTGTGGACGGTGTGCCCCTTGATGTCCATGCCGAGGATGTCGGTGGCCCTGGCCACCGTCTCGTCGGTGCCCTCGGCCAGCTTGACGCCGCCGGCCTTGCCTCGGCCGCCGACCTTCACCTGCGCCTTGACGACCACCCGACCGCCGAGGCGTTCGGCGATCGCGCGGGCCTCCTCCGGGGTCGTGGCGACGCCGCCGGCGAGCACGGGCAAGCCGTGCCGCTCGAACAGGTCCCGCCCCTGGTACTCGTACAGGTCCACGATTGCGCGTCCCGTCCCGTCTCCGCGGCGCGCCGTCGCGCCGCCGCCAGCGTTGTGGAAACTCCGTTGACGCCTGTCATCAGTTGAAACAGGCCATTGGCCGCAGCCTAGCGAGGTGGGCACCGGCGGCAACCGAGCGGGTGCGCGGTGTGCGGTAATGCACAGCGCGCCGTCGGCGACTCGCCGGTGACACAAATCGGTCCACAGGTTGTCCCACGTAACGCGTAACCCCACCGTACGGGCGTCGTTGAGTCTGATGTCGGAGCGCTGATCAGCGCGAAGACGGGAGCGGCCGATGCCCTGTCGGTCGAGGGGTGGCGGCGGGGCATCGTGCATAGAAGGGCCGGGCGTGTGAGGGGTGCGTCCGGCCCTTCACCCTGCCCGGATCCGGAAGCCCTCCCCAACCGGCCGCCGCCGGGGTCACCGCACGACGGGACGGCGGCGGCCCGGAAACCGGTCCACCACCGTCGGCGTACGGGCGGGTGCGGGGCACCCGGAGGTCGTCAGGCGACCGGCTGGGCCACGTTGGCGCGGACCCACTCGACGATCGACTGGGTGGTCGCGCCGGGCGTGAAGATCTTCTTGACGCCGATCTCCACCAGCTCGGGGATGTCGGCGTCGGGGATGATGCCGCCGCCGAAGACGACCACGTCCCGCGCGTCCCGCTCGGCGAGCAGCTCCAGCACCCGGCGGAAGAGCGTCATGTGCGCGCCGGAGAGCACCGACAGGCCGACCGCGTCGGCGTCCTCCTGGATGGCGGTCTCGACGATCTGCTCCGGGGTCTGGTGCAGGCCGGTGTAGATGACCTCCATGCCCGCGTCACGCAGGGCACGCGCCACCACCTTGGCGCCCCGGTCGTGGCCGTCGAGGCCTGGCTTCGCGACGACTACCCGGATACGAGAGTTCATCAGCGCACACCCTTCACGGCTCCGCGGCTACCAGCTGAACGAACGGTAACCCGGCCCACCGGGGGTGGAGAACCCGGGCCGGACCCCTACCGTCCCGGCCCGCCCCCAGGAAGCCGGACGCCTCCGCCGATCGGTCACTGTGCGCGACGAACGGGCAGGAAGGGGGACAGCCGTCCGGCGTCTGCAGCTATGACAATGAGGGACGGAAAGGGACAGAACGAATCGCCGATTCGGGGGTCACGCTTGTGACCGGAGCGGCGGAGGGCTAACGTGTCCACGGTTGTCATCAGGTCCACGGACGGGTGATGACGCGATCAACGATCGTCGGGGCGGCTGCACCGATCGGTCGGAGGTTGCATCGGATCCCCGACAACGGAGGGTGTGCGTGCGCCAGCGCCTGTCGTCTGAGCCCGATAGATATCGCGGCCGTCGCCGCGTACCCACCCCCCCGCGGAGCCGCTACGCGGCGGTCGTGACCACCGCGTTCGTCGGCGCCGGGATCGTCGCGCTCGGCGCGGGGGCGATGCCGGACGCCAAGAGCGTCAGCCCGTCGGTCCTCGACGAGCTGCGGCAGGCCTCGATCACCAGCCAGGACGCGGCCGCCCGTGCCGACGCCGCCGACCGGGCCACCCGCAGCGACGCCCGGGACAGCCAGCCGGGCGTCAGCGAGCAGGACCCGTGGCTGCTGCCCATGCAGGGCTACGACTTCAACTCCCCGTACGGCATGCGCTGGGGCAAGCTGCACACCGGCATCGACCTGGTCGCGCCGGAGGGCACTCCCTACGTGGCCATCCACTCCGGCACGGTCACCAAGGCCGGCTGGTTCGGCGGCTACGGCTACGCGGTGATCGTGCAGCACGCCGACGGCAGCGAGGCCATCTACGGCCACTCCTCGGCGGTGAGCGTGCACGAGGGCCAGCAGGTGAAGGCGGGCGACCAGCTCGGCCTGGTCGGCAACACCGGCCACTCCTACGGCGCGCACCTGCACCTGGAGGTCCATGTCAAGGGCCAGCCCCTCGACCCGGTGCCGTGGCTCCAGGAGCGCGGAGTGGACATCAAGCTACAGGTCGAGGCGTACTACACCGAGGCAGCCGCTTCCTGACGCTCGGTAACGCCTGTTCACCGCCCGGATCTACGGATCCGGGCGGTTTTTCGTGCGGCCAAGTCTGCTGCGTCACACTCCGCAGTGTGACCGAGGGCACGCCCGGGTCACGCCGCGCAACGGGTCAGACGCCACCCCGACGGGACATAGCCGGTCAGGCGGCCGGGCGGCGTCGGCTACCGGCCGGTACCCGTACCCGCCCCGGCGCACGTCGGCACCCAGGATGGTCCGGGTCCGAAACCCCCTGAGTAGTTGAAGGTCCACCGTGCAGGAAGACAACAACCGCCCGGACGACGGCAGCACCCGCGACCACAGCACCGCCCCCACCAGCCCCGGCGCACGCCTCTCGGCCGCCGTCGTCCGGCACCGGCGGCGTCACCCGCGTGGCGTACGCGTCCTGGCCGTCGGCACCGTCGCGCTGGTCGGCCTCGGCCTGGCCGGGGTCGCCACGGCCACCCTGAACCGGGACGACGCCCCCGAACCGGCGGCCGTCGCGCTCGACGCCCGGGAGCGGGCCGAGGCCGCCGCCCGCGCCGACCGGTCCGCCCGCGAGTCGGCCGCCCCGGCCAGCCCCACCGCCGTGCCGACCCCCACCAGCGCCAGCCCCACCCCGACGGCCACGGCGACCCGGAAGGCCGCCGCGAAGCCGAAGGTCACCGCGAAGCCGAAGGTCACCGCCAGGAAGACGACCACGCCGAAGCCGAAGCCGTCCTGGGTGATCCCGATGGCCGGGGCCACGATCACCTCCTGCTACGGCCCACGAGGGGGTGCCCTGCACGCCGGCATCGACTTCGCCCTGCCGGCCGGCACCCCGATCCACGCCGCCGCAGCCGGCACCGTGGTCAAGGCCGGCGACGTCGGCGACGGCTACGGCATCTCGGTCTTCATCGACCACGGCAACGGCTACCTGACCCACTACGCCCACCAGAGCAGCGTGAAGGTCGCCGTCGGGGACCGGGTCGGCGTCGGCGAGGTGATCGGCTACGAGGGCTCCACCGGCGACTCCACCGGCCCCCACCTGCACTTCGAGGTGCACCAGGGGCAGATGTGGAACCAGATCGACCCGGCGCCGTTCCTGCGCGCCCGGGGCATCGACGTGGCCTGCTGAGCCGTACCGTCGACGGGCCCGGCCCGGCAGCACGCCGGACCGGGCCCGTCGACGTCGGTCAGAGCTTGTCGAGCGGGGCGTGCCGCAGCACCAGCCACATGGTCTGGTCGCCGAAGTCGATCTGCGCGCGGGCGCTCGGCCCGTGGCCCTCGACCGCGAGCACCCGCCCCAGGCCGTAGCGCTGGTGGTTGACCCGGTCGCCGGCCGACACCTTCGGCCCCTGCGGCAGCTCGCTGGCGGTGGCCAGCCGGCTGGCGTCCACCCCGAGCCGTTTCGCCAGCTCCGCCGCCCTCGGGGTGCCCCCGGTGAAGCCGCCACGCCCGCCGGGCGCGCGGTCCGCGCGACCGCCGACGCCGCCGCCCCCACCGGCCCACGAGGTGTACGTCCCCTCGGTGCGCTCCCAGCGGACCAGCTCCGGCGGCAACTCCTCCAGGAACCGCGACGGCGGGTTGTACGACGGCTGCCCCCAGGCCGAACGGGTGACCGCCCGGGACAGGTAGAGCCGCTGCCGGGCCCGGGTGATGCCCACGTACGCCAGCCGCCGCTCCTCCTCCAGCTCCCGGGTGTCGCCCAGCGACCGCAGGTGGGGGAAGACGCCGTCCTCCAGACCGGTCAGGAACACCACCGGGAACTCCAGGCCCTTGGCGGTGTGCAGGGTCATGAGCGTCACGACACCCTGATGGTCGGGGTCGTCGGAGGGGATCTGGTCGGCGTCGGCGACCAGCGCCACCTGCTCCAGGAAACCGGCCAGGGTGGCCCGCTCGTCGTCGGCGCCCAGCGCCTCGATCCGCTCGGTGTACTCCCGGGCGACGCTGACCAGTTCCTGGAGGTTGTCGACCCGGCCGGCGTCCTGCGGGTCGAGACTCTCCTCCAGCTCGGTCAGGTAGCCCGACCGGGTCAGCAGCGCCTCCAGCACCTCCTCCGGGGTGCCCTCCTCGGCCAGCTCGCGCGCGCCGTCGAGCAGCGCGACGAACTCGCCGATCGCGTTGGCGGCCCGGGTGGAGATGCCCGGCGCGTCCCGGGCCCGGCGCAGCGCCGCTCCGAAGGAGATCCGCTCCCGGCTGGACAGCGCCTCGACGCACGCCTCGGCCCGGTCGCCGATGCCCCGGCGCGGGGTGTTCAGCACCCGACGGAGGCTGACCGTGTCGTCGTCGTTGACCACCGCGCGCAGGTAGGCCAGCGCGTCGCGGACCTCCTTGCGCTCGTAGAAGCGCACCCCGCCGACCACCTTGTAGGGCAGGCCGACCCGGATGAACACCTCCTCGAAGACCCGGGACTGGGCGTTGGTGCGGTAGAAGACGGCGACGTCGCCGGGGCGGGTCTCCCCCGCGTCGACCAGCCGGTCGACCTCCCGGCCCACCCAGTCGGCCTCGGCGTGCTCGGTGTCGGCGACGTACCCGACGATCTGCTCACCCGCCCCGGCGTCGCTCCACAGCCGCTTGGGCTTGCGGGAGGTGTTCCGGTCGATCACCGCGTTGGCGGCGTTGAGGATGGTCTGGGTGGAACGGTAGTTCTGCTCCAGCAGGATCGTCCGGGCGTCGGTGAAGTCCCGCTCGAACTCCAGGATGTTGCGGATCGTGGCGCCCCGGAACGCGTAGATCGACTGGTCGGCGTCGCCGACCACGCACAGCTCGGCCGGCGCGACCCCCTCGGTGCCGGCGACCAGCTCCTTGATCAGGGTGTACTGCGCGTGGTTGGTGTCCTGGTACTCGTCGACCAGGACGTGCCGGAACCGGCGACGGTAGCTCTCGGCGACGTGCGGGTGCGACTGGAGCAGGTGCACCGTCGTCATGATCAGGTCGTCGAAGTCCAGCGCGTGCGCCTCCCGCAGCCGCCGCTGGTAGAGCGTGTACGCCTCGGCCAGGGCCCGCTCGTTGGGCCCCTTGGCCCGGCCGGCGAACTCCTCCGGGTCGACCAGCTCGTTCTTCAGGTTGGACACCTGGGCGGCCAGCCCCCGGGCCGGGTAGCGCTTCGGGTCGAGATCCAGCTCCCGGGCGACCAACTGCATCAACCGGCGGGAGTCGTCGGCGTCGTAGATGGAGAAGGTCGACTTCAGGCCGGCGTGCTCGTGCTCGGCCCGCAGGATGCGCACGCAGGCGGAGTGGAACGTCGACACCCACATCAGCCGGGCGCGCGGGCCGACCAGGTGGGCGACCCGCTCCTTCATCTCACCGGCGGCCTTGTTGGTGAAGGTGATCGCGATGATCTCGCCGGGGTGGACGTCCCGCGCGGCGAGCAGGTAGGCGATCCGGTGGGTGAGCACCCGGGTCTTGCCGGACCCGGCCCCGGCCACGATCAGCAGTGGCGAGCCGGAATGGGTGACCGCGTCCCGTTGGGGGCCGTTCAGGCCCTCCACCAGGGCCTGCGGGTCGAGGCGGTGGGCGGGGCCGGGCCGGCGCGGCGGAACCGACGCGGGCTCGGGCGCGGGCGGGGACGCGGGGATGTCGAAGAGAGGATGCATCGCACGGCGAGTCTATGCCGTCGGGCCGACACTTCCCGCCCGCGCACGCCCGGAACGGACGTGCCCGCCATCGCCCGAACGACGGGGCCGGCGACCGGTCCGGACTGAGACGAACCTGTCACGGTGGCCCCACTGGCATCTTCCGCCCCGAGGCGCGACGATGACCCGGGAAATCCCCGCCTGCTCCCCCGTAGACGACTTGGGAGAACAACCATGAGTCAACCGCGCTCGCGCGGTCGGGCCGTGCTGCGTCACCTCGCCGCGCCGGCCCTCGCCCTGGCCGTCGTGGCCAGCCTGCCCATCACCGGCCGCGCCACCACGCCGCCGGCCGACGCCGCCCCCGGGGCCGGCCTCGCCCCGGTCGCCGTCTCGTACGCCACCGCGACGGGTGGCGAGGTCAAGGGCCAGTTCCTCAGCTACAACGACTTCCACGGCGCGATCGACCCGCCCGGCGGCAGCGGCGCCACCGTCAACGGCACCCCCGCCGGCGGGGTGGAGTACCTCGCCACCTGGCTGAAGAAGCTGCGGGCCGAGGCGAAGGCCGAGGGCCGGGTCACCACCACCGTCGGCGCCGGCGACCTGATCGGAGCCACCCCGCTGGTCAGCGCCGCGTTCCACGACGAGCCCACCATCGAGCTGATGGACCAGGTCGGCCTCGACGTCAGCTCGGTCGGCAACCACGAGTTCGACGAGGGCGTCAAGGAGCTGCTCCGGATCAACAAGGGCGGCTGCCACCCGGTCGACGGCTGCCAGGACGGCGACGGCTTCGCCGGGGCGAAGTTCACCTACCTCGCCGCCAACACCATCAACAAGAAGACCAAGCTGCCGATCCTGCCCCCGATCGACGTGAAGTTCGTCGGCGGCGTGCCGGTCGGCTTCGTCGGGGTCACCCTGGAGGGCACCCCGGGCATCGTCAACCCGGCCGGCATCAAGGACGTCACCTTCACCGACGAGGTGCAGACCGCCAACAAGTGGGGCGGTCTGCTCAAGCTGTTCGGCGTCAAGGCGATGGTGCTGCTGGTGCACGAGGGTGGCGCGCAGTCCGCGCCGCCGGCCACCCCGGGCGTCTCCGACTGCGCCAACTTCTCCGGCCCGATCGTCGACATCGTCAAGGGCCTGCGGCCGGAGTTCGGCGTGGTGGTCTCCGGGCACACCCACCGCTTCTACTCCTGCTCGCTGCCGAACTCCTCGGGCAAGCCGAGCGTGGTCACCAGCGCCGGCAACAACGGCCAGCTGGTCACCGACATCGACTACTCGCTGAACCGGCGTACCGGCCGGTTCAGCGCCATCACCGCGAAGAACGTGATCGTGGAGAATGGTGTCCGCAACGCCGACGGCAGCTGGCAGCAGACCGGCGGGGTGTTCGCCAAGAACCCGGCGCTGGTCGACGCGGGCGCGAAGGCGCTGGCCGACAAGTACCGCACGGCGGTCGCCCCGATCGCCAACCGGGTGGTCGGGAAGATCAGCGCCGACATCGTCCGGGACGCCCGGCCCAACGGGGAGAGCCCGCTGGGTGACGTCATCGCCGACGCGCAGCTGGCGTACACGAAGGGCGACGGGGCGCAGCTCGCGCTGATGAACCCGGGCGGCGTCCGGGCCTCCCTGTCGTACGGGGCGTCGGCCGGTGGCGAGGCGCCGGGCGAGGTGACCTACGGCGAGGCGTTCACCGTGCAGCCGTTCAACAACCTGGTGGTCACCCAGACGTTCACCGGCGCGCAGCTCAAGAACGTGCTGGAGCAGCAGTTCGTCGGTTTCAAGGGGCAGACCACCCAGCGCATCCTCCAGCCGTCGGCCGGGCTGACCTACTCGTACGACAGCACCGCGCCGGCCGGCTCGCGGGTCAGCGCGCTGGCCCTGAACGGCACCCCGGTCGACCCGGCGGCCAGCTTCCGGGTCACCACGAACGACTTCCTCGCCAACGGCGGGGACGGGTTCACCGAGCTGGCGGGCGGCACCGGCCGGACCACCGCCCCCGGCTTCGACGTGGACGCCCTGGTGGCCTACCTGGGTGCCGGCGCGCCGGTCGCCCCCACGGCGGCGGACCGCATCACCCGGCTGGGCTGACCGGCGGGAAGGGCCCCTCGTCGGCGCGTCCGCGCGGCGACGGGCGGGCCCTTCCCTCGGCCGTCCGGGTGCTTGCGCGGCCGGTCACCGGTCGGCATACTCGACGACGTGATCGAGCGGCGGTTCTTCTTTTACTACGGCACCGGGAGTCCGGCAGCCGTGGGTCGCGCCTGATCGACAGACCTACGAAAGCCCCGGGCTCGGAGAGCCCGGGGCTTTTTCGTCCCGGGATCCGAACACCGGGCCCGAGACCCGAGGGGTACGACGATGATGACTGACGTGGTGGAGTCCAGCGGTGGCCCCGCGCGGCACGACGATCCGGCCGGGGCGGACCCGACCGGGGCCGCGGCCGCCCGTACCGGCACCGGCGACACGGTGGCGGCCGAGCGGATCGTGGCGATCAGGGAACGGATCGACGAGATCGACCGTACGCTGATTGCCCTCTGGCAGGAGCGGGCGGCGCTGTCCCAGGAGGTCGGGGCGACCCGGATGGCCTCCGGGGGCACCCGGCTGGTGCTCTCCCGGGAGCGGGAGATCCTGGAGCGTTTCCGCAGCGAGCTGGGGGCCGACGGCACCCAGCTGGCGCTGCTGCTGCTGCGGGCCGGGCGCGGGCCGCTGTAACGGCGACCCGGCGGGCGTGGGGCGCCGTAGCGGCACCCGGGTGGACGCGGGCCGCTGTTAGGGGCGCCGGGGGCGTGGGCCGTGGTGGAACGACGAACCGCCTGCCGCCGTCGGGTGGACGGTGGCAGGCGGCCCGGGTGGTGTCACGCCTCGTGCGTGGCGACGATCTCCCGCTTCTCGGCGAAGTGGCAGGCGCTCGGGTGGTCCGAGCCCGACCGGATCTCCAGCAGCGGCGGCTGCTCGGCGCAGACGTCCTGCGCCTTCCAGCACCGGGTCCGGAACCGGCAGCCCGACGGCGGGCTGATCGGCGACGGCACGTCGCCGGTGAGCCGGATGATCGCCTTGTTCTCCCGCAGCGTCGGGTCCGGCACCGGCACCGCCGACAGCAGCGCCTGGGTGTACGGGTGGGTCGGCCGCTCGTAGATCTCGTCCTCGGTGCCGATCTCCACGATCTTGCCGAGGTACATCACCGCGACCCGGTCGGAGAGGTGCCGGACCACCGACAGGTCGTGCGCGATGAACACGTACGACAGGCCCAGCTCGTTCTGGAGCTTCTCCAGCAGGTTCATCACCTGGGCCTGGATCGAGACGTCCAGGGCGGAGACCGGCTCGTCGCAGACGATCACCTCGGGGCGCAGGGCGAGCGCGCGGGCGATGCCGATCCGCTGCCGCTGGCCGCCGGAGAACTGGTGCGGGTACCGGTTGATGTGCTCCGGGTTGAGGCCGACCAGGTCGAGCAGTTCCTTGACCTTGTCCCGGCGGCTGCCCCGCGGCGCGACCTCCGGGTGGATCTCGAACGGCTCGCCGATCAGGTCACCGACGGTCATCCGGGGGTTCAGCGAGGTGTACGGGTCCTGCATCACCAGCTGGATCTGCCGGCGCAGCCGCCGCAGCGCGCCACCGGAGAGCTTGGCGATGTCCTGGCCCTTGTAGTGCACCGTGCCGGCGGTCGGCTTCTCCAGGTTCATCAGCACCCGGCTCAGCGTCGACTTGCCGCAGCCCGACTCACCGACCACGCCCAGCGTCTCGCCCGCCTTCAGGTCGAACGAGACGCCGTCGACGGCCTTGACCTGGCCGATGGTCTTCTTGAACACGATGCCCCGGGTGACCGGGTAGTGCTTGACCAGGTCACGGACTTCGATGATGTTGTCAGTCACGGTTCACCAGCTCCTCGGCGAAGTGGCAGGCGCTGGCCCGACCGGTGCCGATCTGCAACAGCGGGGGGACGGTCTCCCGGCACACCGGCTGCGCCATCGGGCAGCGCGGGTTGAACGGGCAGCCCGGCGGGATGTTCATCAGGTTCGGCGGGAGGCCCTTGATGGTGCGGAGCTGCTGCCCCTTCTCGTCCAGCCGGGGGATCGAGTTGAGCAGGCCGAGGGTGTACGGGTGCGCCGGCTTGGCGTACAGGTCGTAGACGTCGGCTTCCTCGACGATCCGGCCGGCGTACATGACCGCGATCCGGTCCGCGACGTCGGCGACCACGCCGAGGTCGTGGGTGATCAGGATCATGCCCATCCGGCGTTCCCGCTGGAGTTCGCCGAGCAGGTCCATGATCTGGGCCTGCACGGTCACGTCCAGCGCGGTGGTCGGCTCGTCGGCGATCAGCACCTCGGGGTCGAGCGCCAGCGACATCGCGATCATCGCGCGCTGCCGCATGCCGCCGGAGAACTGGTGCGGGAAGTTGCTGAACCGGCCCTTGGCGTTCGGGATCTTGACCTGGTCGAGCATCTCGATCGCGCGCTTCTTGGCGTCGGAACGGCTCATCCCGCGTCGGATGCGGAACTGCTCGGCGATCTGGAACCCGACGGTGAAGACCGGGTTCAGCGCGGAGAGCGAGTCCTGGAAGATCATCGCGATGCCCTCGCCACGGATGCGGCGACGTTCCTCGGCGGACATGGTGAGCATGTCCTTGCCGTGGAAGCGGACCTGACCGCCGGTGACGAAGCCGGGCGGCATGTCCAGGATGCCCATGATGGTCTGCGCGGTGACGCTCTTACCGGAGCCGGACTCGCCGAGCACGGCGAGGGTCTCCCCCGCGTCGACGTGGTAAGTCACTCCGTTGATGACCTTGGCGACGCCGTCCCGGGTGCGGAACTCCACCCGCAGGTCGTCGACCTCGAGCAGCCGACCGGAGGGGCGGCCGGATCCGTCGGCACCGGGCGCGGACTGCTCGGACACGAGAATGTCGGACAACTCAGTCTCCCCTATCGGAGCTTCGGGTCGAGGGCCTCGCGGACCGCCTCGCCGAGCATGACGAAGCTCAGCACGGCGGTGACGAGGAACGCGGAGGGGAAGAAGAGCAGGAAGGGCGAGACCCGGAGATAGTTCTGCGCTTCATTGATCATGATGCCCCAGGAGACCACCGGGCTCTGCAGGCCGATGCCCAGGAAGGAGAGGGTGGCCTCGGCGCCGATGAAGGAGCCGATCATGATCGTCCCGTAGACCAGCAGCGGCGCCAGGCAGTTCGGCAGCAGGTGCTTGAAGATGATCCGACCGGTGCTGGCACCCATCGCCCGGGCGGCCACGATGTAGTCGGCCTCCTTCGTGGCGAGCACCGAGGACCGCATCAGCCGCATGACCACCGGCCAGCTCAGCAGCACCAGCGAGCCGATCACCAGGAACTTGATCTCCCACTCGCTGTTGTTGGAGCCGGCACCGTTGAAGGTGGTCAGGATGACGATCGCGCCGAGCACGAACGGCAGGCCGAAGAAGATGTCGGTGACCCGGGAGAGCAGGCCGTCGATCCAGCCGCCCTTGTAACCGGCGATGACGCCGATCGTCCCACCGATCAGCAGGGTGCCGATCGTGGAGAGCAGCGAGACCACGATCGAGGCGTTGGCCCCGTAGATCACCCGGGCGTAGACGTCGCGGCCCTGCACGTCGTAGCCGAACCAGGCGTCGGACGACGGCTCGACCCGGCTGCGGGCCAGCACACCGTCGGTCGGGTTGCCGGAGGTGAACAGCGACGGGAAGGTCGACATCACCACGAAGAGCACGATGAAGACGGCGGAGATCCAGAACAGCGGCTTGCGACGCAGGTCGAGCCAGGCGTCACCGAGCAGGCTGCGCGGCTTCTCCTTCTTGTCCGCCGGGCCGGCGGGGGCCGGGGAGCTTGCCTCGGTCAACTGCTCGGGACGGGGCGTGCTCACGATCGAAGCGGCACTCGGGTCGCTCATGCCTGCACCTCGCTGCGCTCGGCGCCGGCCTGGTTGCCCGCGCACACTGCAATGACGGTTCGTTCGCTGCTGCGCTCACTCATAGCGGATCCTCGGGTCCAACGCGGCGTAGAGCAGGTCCACGAGCAGATTCATCACCAGGTAGACGAGCACCAGCACGACCACGATGGAGACAACGGTAGCGCTCTCCTTGGTGACGATCGCCCGCAGCACGGTGCGGCCGATGCCGTTGATGCCGAAGATGCCCTCGGTGATGATCGCGCCACCCATCAGGGCGCCGAGGTCGGTGCCGAGCAGGGTCACCACCGGGATCAGCGAGTTGCGCAGCAGGTGGATACCGACCACCCGGCGCATCGGCAGCCCCTTGGCGATCGCGGTACGCACGTAGTCGGCCCGGCGGTTCTCCGCGATGCTGGTACGCGACACCCGGGCGATGTACGCCATCGACGCGCTGCCCAGCACGAAGCCCGGTAGGAGCAGTTCGGAGATCCGCATCTCGTTGGAGACGGTCGGCTTGACGATGCCCAGCTTCACACCGAAGAACCACTGGAGCACGAAGCCGACCACGAAGACCGGCAGCGCGATCAGGAAGAGCGTGGAGACGAGGACCAGGTTGTCCAGGAAGCCGTTGCGGCGCAGGCCGGTGAGCACACCGGCGGTGAGGCCGATGACACCCTCGATGATCAGGGCCACCAGGGCCAGCTTGAGGGTGTTCGGGTAGGCGGTGGAGATGATCTCGCCGACGTCGCGCCCCGACCAGGTGGTCCCGAAGTCGCCTTGCAGGAGGTTCTTCATGTAGGTGGCGTACTGCACGAACCAGGGCTGATCCAGCTGGAACTTCTCGGTCATCATGGCCCGGTAGTTGTCCGGGCAGCCACGGTCACCGCACTTGCCGGCGAACGGGTCCCCGGGGACCTTCCACACCAGCAGGTAGATCATCAGCGTCGTCCCGATGAACACCGGGACGAGTTGGAGCAGCCGTCTCACCAGATAACGGCCCATGGGGTGGTCCTCCTGACAAGGGGTGTGCCGGGGGCGGGGGTGCGGCCGACACGGGTGGCGACAACGTGGCGAGGGATGGGGTGCACCCACTCGCGGAACGGCCCCGGGTCGGGCTCACCGGTAGGCGAGCCCGACCCGGGGTCAGACCGTTCGGATCAGAGCTCGACGGAGGTGATGTCGAGCTCGCCGACGTTGGTCAGCTCCATCTTCTTGATCTTCTCGGAGTGACCGGACTGCTGGCCACCGAAGTAGATCGGCATCGACGGAACGTCCTGGTCGATCTTCTCGACCGCCTTGGCGAACAGCTCGTGCGAGGCCTCCAGGCTCGGGGCGGAGCTGGCCTGCTTGGCCAGGGCGTCCACCTCGGGGTTGCTGTAGAGACCGTCGTTCGAGGAGCCACCGGTCACGTAGAGCGGGTTGACCCAGTTCTCGACGTCCGGGTAGTCCTGCTGCCAACCGGCGCGGTAGGCGCCGTCCATCTTGTGGGCGTTGATGTTCTGCCGGAAGACCGCGAAGGTCGGCACACCGACGGCGACCGCGTCGATACCCAGGTTGGTCTTGATCTGCTGGGCGACGGCCTCCATCCAGTCCTTGTGGCTGGCGTCGGCGTTGTAGTACATCTTCAGCTGCCCGGTGAAGCCACCGGCCTCGGTCAGCAGGGTCTTGGCCTGGGCCACGTCGAAGGCGCACGCGGTGCAGTTGCCCGGCTTGGCACCCGGGGTCAGCGGGTTGGCCCAGCTGTCGGCCGGCTTGCGGTTACCGAAGAAGATCTTGTCGGTGATCTCCTGCCGGTTGATCGACAGCGAGATCGCCTTGCGCAGCTTGGCGTTCTGGAAGCGCTTGTCGTAGATCGGGAACGCGATGATGCCGGTGGACGGCGTGGTCGACGGGATCGCCCGGTCGGCCAGGTCGGCCTTCCACTTGTCGCCGGCCAGCGAGGAGACCGGAACCTGCTGCTGGAAGTCCAGGTTGTTGGAGACCAGGTCGTTGTAGGCCGCCGTGTCGTCCTGGTAGATCTTGACGGTGACGTCCTTGATCTTCATCTTGTCGCGCAGGTTGTAGTCGTCGAACCGCGTCAGCTTGATCGCGACGTTGTTCTCCCACGAGACGAAGCTGACCGGGCCGTTACCGATCGGCTTCTTGCCGAAGGCCTCGGCGCCCTGCGAGAAGAAGGCGTCCGGCAGCGGCATGAAGGTGCTGTAGCCGAGCTTGGTCGGGAACACGGCGGTCGGCGCGGCGAGCGTGACCTCGAAGTTCCAGTCGTCGACGACCTTGAGGCCGGACATCTCCTTGGCCTTGGGCTCGGGGGCCTTCTTCGGGCCGTCGCCGTCCGGGTCGGAGGTGTTGACGTCGGCGAAGCCGGCGATGTCGGCGAAGAAGCTGGCGTTCTGCGCGCCGTTCGGCGAGTACGCGCCCCAGTTCCAGGCGTCCACGAAGTTCTTGGCCTTGACGACGGTGCCGTCGTGGAACTTCGTGTTCTGCTTGATCTTGATCTTGTAGACCTTGGAGTCGCTGGTCTCGATCGACTCGGCCAGCGCGTTCTGCGGCGCGCCACCGTTGTTCGGGTACTCGACCAGGCCGGTCCAGAGCCAGTCGATGATCTTGCCGCCACCGGTCTCGGTGGTGTTCGCCGGAACCAGGGGGTTCTCCGGCTCGGTGCCGTCGACGACGATGGCACCGTCCGAGCTGCTGGCGCTGCCGCCTTCGTCGTCGTTGCCGCTGGAGCAGCCGGACGCGATGAGCGCGAACGCCGCACCCATCGCGATGGCGCCGCTCGCCCGCTTCGAGACTCTCATTCCGAGGGGCCTCCTCTTTCTAACCTGGTTCCGTCGTGGGTTTCACGCACGTTGGGGGGTGACACCGCACGGCGATCCTGTGTTGCGGATCACCGGTTACCGCAGAGAAATCGGGACACCCCAGGGGGACCGATCCGCCGGGCCACCGCACTCCCGCACTCGGCTCCCGGGCAGGCTCGACGACCACGATCCGCGCCATGGGCAGCGGTGACGTGGTCGGTCGGGACACACGGGTGCCTCACGTCAGGGGTGAGGTGCTGCCACTGTGACACCCACCGGCCCATTACGTGAAGGTGCCGTTATCAAGCCGTTAGTTGCCCGCCATGTTGCCGATACTTGAGAAAAGATCATGAGATGCCCTGGTCGTACCGCTCTGAGCAGGAAAGACAGCAAGTCTGCCCCACCAGGTGGTGACCGGCGGGTAGCAAGTGTGAGCTTTCCCGCCGTCCGGTCGAGGCGGTTCGACGTCCACCGAGAGTTGGCCGATTTCGACCATCCGGATGATGGTGCCTTCCGCCGGGCGGAGGCAAGTCCCGCCCGGCCGGCCGACGACACCGGCGCAGGTCCGCGCCGGCTCGTCCGGACGCCGCCACCACGTGCCGCACGTCGTCCCACCGGGGCCGGACCGGCCCGGCCGAGACGGGCCGGCCCCGGCACCGTTGCGGTGCCGGGGCCGGAGGTACCCGTACCTCAGACGGTGAAGCGGATCCGGCGACGGCGGACCAGCAGCACGGCCACCGCGCCGAACGCGAGCAGGGCCATCCCGGCCAGGGCGGCCAGCGCGATCGGCGACCCGGTCAGCGGCAGCCCACCGCCGTTGCTGGCCGGCGAGGTCGACGGAGCAGGGCTGGCCGGCGGCGACGAGGACTCCGCCGGGGTCGACGGCGACGGGGACGCCGCCGAGGGCGACGGGGACGGCGTCGGCGACCCGGACGGCGAGGCCGACGGCGACGGCGAGGCCGGGGCGGCGGCGAAGGTCGCCGCCGCGTCGGCGGTGACCGAGGTGCCGGTGCTGCCACCCAGGATCAGCTTCTGCTTGGCGTTCTTGCCGCCGGAGAAGAGGAAGACCCGCCCGAACGAGACCGAGTCCGGGGCGGAGACGGTCACCGTGACCCGGCCGGCGGCGGTGGCGGTCAGCCAGAACCGGCCGCCGTTGGTGGTCGTGTCGACCGGACGCCCCTCGGCGTCGACGGCGCTGCCGCCCTCGACCTTCAGCGCGATCTCCCCGGCCGGTCCGTGCACGGTGAACGGCCCGGCCCGCCCGCCGGTGGTCGCGGTGGCCGAGGCCGGGTCCAGGCTCAGCTCGGCCTTCGGCTCCGGCTGGTCGGTGGCGTTGCGCACCAGGTAGTCGTGCACCCGCCGGATCACGTCGTACTCGGCGGCGGCGGTCAGCCCCCGCTCCCAGTCACCCAGGGTGATGCCGTCGCTGAAATGCCAGACGGCCGTCTGGGTGCCGAAGTAGAGCAGCGCGTCACGCCGCGAGTCGGGCAGCCCGGCGGGCAGGCTCGCCCCGGCCGCCGCGAGCAGCTTCGCCCGGTCGGCGTTCGGGTAGCCGTGGGTGAGCACCCACTGCACCCGGCCGAGGTTCTTCACCTCCGACTCGTCCCAGCTGCCCTCGGCGTACTCGCCGTTGCGGGCCACCGGGGTGTGGAAGTCGATGCAGAAGACCGGCACGGTGCCGTCCTTCAGCTCCAGGGCCAGCGCCGAGGTCTTCTGCGCCCGACCGTCCAGCTTCAGCGTGACGCTGGTGCCCGGCACCGCCCGCGCCACGCCCTTCGTCGCCGGCTCGGCGGCGGCCGGACCGGCTGCGGCGAGCACCAGCGCGCCACCGGTGACGAGCGCCGTGGCGATACCCGCCCAGCGTCGTCCTCGTTCTCCGAACATCAGTTCCGTGCACCTCTCCCCAGGGGTGGGCCCGCTACCGGCGGGCCTGCGTGCGTCGCCGTCCCGCGGGGTCGTGACACCACCCGCACGCGCGAAGGCGACGGGGCATTATGCGACACGAATTGATCTCTTGTCAGCCCTGGGGTGATGCTCCCGGAATGGGAGGTGTCAGACGAGTCGTCGGTCCGCCGCCCAGCGGGACAACTCGTACCGGTTGGACATCTGGAGCTTGCGCAGCACGTTCGACACGTGCGTCTCGACCGTCTTGATCGAGATGAACAGCTCCTTGGCGATCTCCTTGTACGCGTACCCCCGGGCGAGCAGGCGCAGCACCTCGCGCTCCCGGTTGGTGAGCTGGTCCAGCTCGGGGTCGGCCACCGGGGCGTCCGGCCGGGCCGCGAAGGCGTCCAGCACGAACCCGGCCAGCCGGGGGCTGAACACGGCGTCCCCGTCGGCCACCCGGCGGATCGCGTCGGTCAGCTCGTCCGGGGAGATGGTCTTGGTCACGTAGCCCCGGGCACCCGCCCGGATCAGCCCGATCACGTCCTCGGCGGCGTCGGACACGCTCAACGCGAGGAACTTCACCTGCGGGTGGCTGCGGCGCATCGCGTCCAGCACCGCCCGTCCCCCGCCGTCGGGCATGTGGACGTCGAGCAGCACCACGTCCGGCCCGGTGGCGGCGATCCGGACGACCGCCTCGGCCACCGTGCTCGCCTCCCCCACCACCTCGACGTGCGCCCCCAGCTCGGCCCGGACCCCGGCCCGGAACATGGCATGGTCGTCGACCAGGAAGACCTTCAACCGTTGCGCCCGGTCCGGCGTGCCCGTCCCCGGTTCCATCGACTGTTCCGCCATCTCAGCTGTCCCTTTCCGCCGTGGAGCCGGTGCCGGTGATCGGCAGCATCAACCGGACCTCCGTCCCCTCCCCGGGCTCGGAACGGATCTCCGCCCGGCCACCGTGCCGCTTCATCCGCCCGATGATCGACCCTCGGACCCCGTGCCGGTGATCCTCCACGGTATCCGGGTCGAAACCCTTGCCCCGGTCCCGGACGAAGACGCTCACCTGCTCCGGCTCGACCTCGGCATAGAGCGACACCGTCTGCACCCCGGCGTGCCGGGCCGCGTTGACCAGCGCCTCCCGGGCAGCCGCCACCAGCGCGCCCACCCGTTCGTCGGTCTGCCGGTCGCCCACCACCACCGCCTCGACGGTGATCGCGAAGGTGTCCTCCACCTCGGCGGCGGCCTGCTCCAGCGCCGCCGCGAGCCGCTCGGTCGGCGAGGCGGTCGGCTTGTAGAGCCAGTTGCGCAACGACCGCTCCTGGCCCCGGGCGAGGCGCTGCACCGTCTTGACGTCGCTGGCGTTGCGCTGGATCAGGGCGAGGGTGTGCAGCACCTGGTCGTGCACCATGGCGGCCAGCTCGGCACGCTCCTGCTCGCGGATACGCCCCTCCCGTTCCGAGCGGAGCTGGTTCCACGTGCGCCACAGCACCGGCGCGGCGACCACCCCGACGCCGACCAGCCCGACCAGCGCGAAGATCACGCCGTTGACCACCGCGTCGAGGTTCTGCACCGGGGAGTAGACCGCCGCCACGCCGATGATGCCCACGGCGACCAGCACCGCGCCGCCGGCGAAGCGGAGCACGAGGGCCCGCCGGTCGGTCTCCTCCACCACCGCGCCGAGCCACGGCACCGGCATCGACCCGCTCCACTGCCGACGACGTTCCGGCGCGGACTGGTGCCAGATCACCCCGGCACCGACCGCGATGATCGCCACCAGCCAGCCGGCGGTGCCCGCCGCGCCGACCGAGTCGAAGAGCATCACCTGGACCAGCAGCACACCGAGGCCGATCGCCACGAACGGCAGGAGCTGCCCGGGGTCGCGCCGGGGCGGCGTGGCGGTGTCACCCGGTCGCAGCGGCACCACCGCCCAGAACGCCGCGTACAGCAGCAGGCCCAGGCCGCTGAGCCCGAGCAGCACCATGAACGCGACGCGGACCCGCAGCACCGAGATGCCGAGGTGGTCGGCGATGCCGGCGGCCACCCCGGCGGCCAACCGGTGCTCGGGCGCCCGGTAGAGGCGGGGTGGCGGCGGGGTCACGACGCTGATCGGAGGCTCCCTGGTCACGGTGGGTGGTGAACGGACACCGAAGCGGTACGGTGCCGCTCCGATCGTCACACGCGGGGGACGTCGCCGACCACGGGGACGCCCCCGACATCCGCCCGCCGGGATCTCAGGGTGGGGTCAGGGTCGGTTCCGGAGGCAACCCGGCCCGCCGACGGCGCAGGATCGAGTCATGACCGAGGACCCCGCCCTGCCGCCGTACCCTCCGGTGGCCGCACCGGGTGGTACGCCGCCGCCCGGTCCCGCCGCCGGGCCGGACCCCACGGCGCCCGCGTCGCCCACGGGGGGCGACGACGCGCCGCCACCGCCCGGTGGCTATCCCCCGCCGTCCGGCGCGGCCAGCTTCACCTCCCGGTACGGCCTGGTCCGGCCCCGCGACGGCCGTTACCTCGCCGGGGTCTGCGCGGCGATCGGCCGGGCCACCAACACCGACCCGGTGCTGTGGCGGGTGCTGCTCGCCGTGCTCGGGTTCTTCGGCGGGGTGGGCATCCTGGTCTACGTGGCCGCCTGGTTGATCATCCCGGGTGAGGGCGACAGCGCCTCCCCGCTGGAGTCGATGCTCGGGCGGGGCCGGTCGAGCATGTCCCCGATCACCGTGATCGTGCTGACCATCCTGGTCGCGGTCAGCTTCGGCTACATCGTCACCGACGCGTTCCGGGCGGTGCTGCTGGGCGCGGCGATCCTGATCGGTGGCGCGCTGCTGCTCAACCGGGACGGCCGGTCCGGCCTCGCCGGTCCGGCACCCGCGCCGGCCGGGCCGCCCGGACCGGTGCCCCCGGTCGGTTACCCGGCGCCCGCGCCGTTCACCCCGCCCGCACCCGCCGTGA